>DAINDD010000018.1:11222-42383 GCA_036732045.1 Chloroflexota bacterium | reverse complement strand
CAGCCGCACCCAATGGACCGCCGGTACGCCATGAATTCCAGACAGTTGCTGAGCGTCCGCCGCAGCGGACAGTCGAAGGGTTGACGCGCACGTCAAGGTTTGCTTATATACAGACGCCCCCGGCGCGGGAGGACCGTGTCGACAAGCATTCGTACAAGGAGGTCTCCCCTTTGGCTCAAGAAACCGCCACCGAGAAGAAAACCAACCCCATCCTTCCCTTCATCCGCATCCCCGACGGATATCCGAAGGAAGCCGCCTACCTCTGGGGCGTCAAGTGCGGCAACTGCGGCGCCACGTTCCTCGGCGCACGGATCGCCTGCGGTAAGTGCGGCGTCCAGGACAAGTTCGAGGAGATCCGCTTCGGCGATACCGGTGAGATCTACGTCTTCGCCGTCGTCTACCAGAGTATCCCCGGCCTCGAGTCTCCCTACATCGCCGCTATCATCGATCTGGACGACGGCGTCTCTGTGCGGGCCAACGTCTACGGCCTCGACCCGGAGAAGCCGGACCCCAAATGGTTCGGCAAGAAAGTTAAGATGTTCACAGAGGTGACCGGGCAAGACCGCGAGGGAAACGACGTGCTCGCGGTCAAGTACCGGGTCCAGGACTAAAGCCCGATCAGGGCGAGGAGGATAACCCCATGCGAGAAGTAGCAATCGTCGGCGCGAACATGCTGAAGTTCGGGCGATACCCGGACAAAGACGTCGTGCGGCTGGCCTCGGAGGCTACCCTTGGCGCGCTCAAGGATGCCGGGATCACGATCAAGGACGTCGAGCTTGTCGTCAGCGGCAACCTCTACCAGTCCAACGCCATGGTCGGGCAGCGAGTTATGAAAGAGATCGGAGCCACGGGCATCCCCGTGATCAACGTCGCCAACGCCTGCGCGACCGGTTCAACCGCCTTCCGCGAGGCTTACTATGCGGTCGCTTCCGGCGCGTACGACATCGCCGTCGCGGTAGGCAGCGAGCAGATGGGCAAGATGGGCTTGCTTGGCGCCGGGGGCGGCGGGGACCGCGCCTACAGCACGGAAGGCGTGATGGGCACCGGCCTGATGCCCGGCGTCTTCGGCCAGGCCGGCGTCGAGCACATGCGCAAGTACGGCACAACCCAGGCCCAGATCGCCAAGATCGCGGTCAAGAACCACGAGCACGGCGTTCTCAATCCCTACGCCCAGTACCAGAAAGAGACGCCCCTGGAGGAAGTCCTCAACGCCCGCGTCGTCGCCTGGCCCAACACGCTGTACATGTGCTGCCCCACCGGGGACGGCGCCGCGGCCGCTGTCCTCATGTCCGCCGAGAAGGCCAAGAAGTACACCACCAAGCCAATCTTCGTGGCCGCGTCCGTTCTCACCTCTGACCCGTACACCGAACGCAACCCGACGATGTTCGATATCAACACTTGCACCCAGAACGCGGCCAAAGAGGCGTACAAGACGGCCGGCATCGGCCCCGAAGACCTCAGCATGGTCGAGCTGCACGACTGCTTCGCCACGGCTGAGCTAATCCACTACGAGAACCTCTTCCTCTGCGGCGAGGGCGAAGCCGGCAAACTGATCGATGACAAGGAGACCTACAACGGCGGCAAGATCCCGGTCAACGTTAGCGGCGGCCTGCTCTCCAAGGGCCACCCGCTCGGCGCCACCGGCGTCGCCAACGTCGTCGAAGTCGTCTGGCACCTCCGCGAAGACGAAAGGGCAAAGAAGCGGCAGGTCAAGGGCGCCAAGGTCGGCCTGGCCCACGTTATCGGCCTGGGCTCCGCCTGCACCATCCAGATCCTTAAGAAGTAGCCGTTTTAGCACTCAGCAAAAGGGGTTGGCCTCCGGGCCAGCCCCTTTGCGTTTGCCAAAAGTTGCCGGCCCGCCGCTCGCCGCACCGGCCGGGGAATCACAACCGCCAACCGTCTCATCCTCTCCCGTCCACCTCAGCCGCAAAAGGGGGCCGATCGCAAGACAAATCCTGGAAAAACCCGACTGACCGGCGACGTTTGCCGATCGACCTTGTAGAATACGGCGGTAGGGCGAGACTGTGGCCCAGGTCACATATTTTTGCGCAGGCCCAGCCCATCCTTCGATGGACGTGACAAGGAGGCCCGATTGACCACCGAGACCCGCCCCAGCGCCCTCTGCGGCCGCATCGACGCGATCATCGCCGAGAAGTCCATCCTCAAGCATCCGTTCTACCAGCGCTGGCAGGCCGGCGAGATGACCCTCGGTGAGCTAAAGGGCTACACCTGCCAGTATTACCAGCACGTGCTGGCCTTCCCCAGGTACGTCAGCGGCACCCACGCCAACTGCGACGACCTCGCCGACCGCCAGGAGCTCCTGGAGAACCTGCGCGAGGAAGAGGAAGGCCCGAACAACCACCCCGAGCTCTGGCTCCGCTTCGGCGAGGCGATCGGCCTTCAGCGCGAGGACATGACCGGCGCCGAGCCTCTCCCTGAGACAACTGCCCTCGACGAGAGCTTCCGCCGCATCACCAAGGACTCACCGTTCATCGCCGGCATCGCCTCGCTTTACGCCTACGAATCGCAGGTCCCGGAAGTCGCCGGCACCAAGATGGAGGGCCTCAAGCGCTACTACGGCGTCGACTCTCCGGACGGCCTCCGCTTCTTCGTCGTCCACCACTCGCTCGACGTCGAGCACTCTGCTGTCACCCGCAACATGGTCGCCCGCTACGCCGAAGCGCCGGGTGCCGAAGAGTCCGCAGTGGGCGCCGTCGAAGAGGCCTGCGACGCTCTTTGGGGGTTTCTCGATGGCTGCTATCGGGAATACGTCGAGGCGGCTGCCTAGCAGTGGAAGTCAGCTTCCTGGGGTCGGCCAACGCCTTCGCAGCCGAGGGGCGCTACTGGAGCTCGTTCATCGTCGACGGCAAGTATCAGTTCGATGCACCACCTACGCTCCTTCCCCAGCTCAAGCGTCTGGGCGTCTCCCTCCCCGAGATCGAGGTCATCTTCATCACTCACTTCCACGGCGACCACTTCGTTGGCCTGCCCTTCCTTCTCCTCGAATACGTTTACATCACGCACCGTACCCAAGACCTCTACATCGTCGGGCCGCCCGGCTGCGAGGCCGTTTTGGAGGACTTCGCGAATCGCGTCTACCCCAACATCGCCAAGGCCGGGGGTTACCGGCGCATCTACGTGGACGCCGAACCAGGGAAGCAGCAAAAGGCCGGCTCGGTCACCTTCACCTCCTACCCGATGAACCACGTCAAGAAGGACGGCCTCCACGCCATAGGCTACCGCGTCCAGATTGGTGACAAGACCCTTGCTTACACGGGCGACACGATGATGTGCGAAGAAGCGGTCCAGCTCGGCGACGGCACCGACGTCTTCGTCGTCGACTGCACCTACTCCGACGGCTACGGTCCTGAGCACATGGGCCTCGACGACGTCAAGGTCATCCGCCAACGCATCTCTCCCGACACGACGATGATCCTCACGCACCTGGACGCGAAACCTTCCGTCAATGGCTTGGCCAACACTCTTGTCGCCGAA
The DNA here is from genome assembly GCA_036732045.1 of Chloroflexota bacterium. Taxonomy (GTDB): domain Bacteria; phylum Chloroflexota; class Dehalococcoidia; order SM23-28-2; family RBG-16-64-32; genus DATKKM01. The sequence continues at coordinate 38,888 of DAINDD010000018.1, read as the reverse complement.
GACCTCAAGACCTTCCGCTTCGATTAGACCGACTGCCGAGCGCGTGAAGGACACTAGAGAAGCCGCGCTCGCCCTGCTTGAGGCGACGCCGATCATCCTCCGCGCGCTACTCGCGTCGCTGCCAGAAACGATCGTCACTGCCGACCTCGACCGCGGCTGGTCGCCGAAGCGCGTCCTCGCCCACTTCGTCGATGTCGAACCCGTCTTCGCCGAACGCTTCCGCCGGATGATCGAAGAAGACCACCTGCTCATCCGCTCGATCGACCCGCTGACCACCCTCCACGCCGGCGACTACCTCTCGCGCACCGTCGACGCCTTACTCGGTGAGCTCGGCCAGAGCCGCCGAGAGACCTGCGACTGGCTCCGCACCCTGACCGCCGGCCAGCTCGAGCGCCCAGCCGAGCACGACAGCTGCGGCGAGATCACGGCGTCGAACCTCCTCCACTACTGGCCTTATCACGACACGGCCCACATCCGCCAAATCCAGCGAATGCCCCAGGCTGTCCTCGGCCACGAGCTTGGCAACGCCGCCGAGTTCGACATCTGACGGTACTCCGCTGATACTGAGATTCTCGAAGCATCGGCGAGATGTTCGACGCTTGACCCATGACCCCTGACCCCTGACCCTTATCCCCATGACCGAAGAAGCCGCCGTCCTTGGCGCAGGAAACATGGGCACCGCCCTCGCGCAAGTTGTCGCCAGCAACGGCCATCATGTCCGCCTTTGGAGCATCGAGCACGACGTCCTCGAAGACGTGCGCGACCGCCGCCTTAACATCAAGTACCTGGAGGGCGTCACCCTCCACGAAAACATCGAGGCCGTGTGGGATCTTGAGAAAGCCGTCGCCGGCGCGCGGCTTCTCATCGTCAGCGTCCCCTCGCAGATCGTCCGCGGGCTCACGCGGGATATCGCCCACCTCGTGACGCCGTCACAGGTTCTGCTAAACGTCGCCAAGGGTCTTGAAGCCGGTACCCACCGCCGCATGACCGAAGTAATTTGCGAAGAGCTGGACGATGCCCACGCGCACTACGTTGGCAGCATGGGCGGGCCGGCCATCGCGATCGAAATGGCGCGCGGCCTGCCGATGGCCATCATCGTCGCCGTCACCGATCCCGAATCGCAATCGGTCTGCCAGACGATGCTTCAGAACCGCCACCTCAAGGTCGAGACCACACACGACGTGAGTGGCCTCGAGCTCTGCGCCACCCTCAAGAACGTCTATGCCGTCTCGCTTGGCATGTCGGACGGGCTTGGCTACGGCACCAACACCAAGGCGTTCCTCGCCAGCCTTGCTCTCGACGAGATGTCCGCCATCGCCGGCGCCCTCGGCGGACAGCCCGCCACGGTCTATGGTCTGGCCGGCGTCGGCGACCTGATCACCACCGGCTTCAGCCCTCACGGCCGCAACCGCACCCTCGGCGAGCATCTCGGCGAGGGGTCCGACTGGCAGGGTTACCTGCAGAGCCACACCGTCGAAGGCGTCGTCGCCTGCCACGCTATCAAGGAACTCGTCGCCGGCAAGCCGCTGAGCCTGCCGCTCCTCGACATGATCCACGAAGTGCTCTTTCAGCATCGCCCAGCCCCCGAAGCGCTACACCACTTCCTCGAAGACTTCTCCTACGGCGGCTGACGACGCCCGTGCGAGGTGCGATTCCGGCGCGCCGTTCTCATACTTGTCACCTGACACCTCGTCTTGACTTCCCGGCCGCGCGGTGCCACCTTAGCCCTGTCATAACTGAAAGAGTATCCACATGAACGACATCGCTTTCCTCGACGCCACCGCCCAAGCCGAACTCGTCCGAACCAAGCAGGTGAAGCCGATCGAGTTGGTCGACGCCGCCATCGAACGCATCGAGCGCTTGAACCCGCAACTGAACGCCGTCATCACACCGATGTTCGACGAAGCGCGCCGCGTCGCCAACGGCAAGTTGCCGGCAGGCCCTTTCACCGGCGTCCCATTCCTCATGAAGGACCTCGGTGCAATGTACGCGGGCGTGCGCCAGGCCATGGGCTCCACCTTCATGAAAGACTTCGTGGCGCCGATCGACAGCGAGCTCACTCGCCGGCAGAAAGCCGCCGGCCTTATCCACTGCGGCAAGACCAACACGCCGGAGTTCGGCCTCGTCCCGACCACCGAGCCGAAGCTCTTCGGACCGTCACACAACCCCTGGAAGCTGGACCACACCACCGGCGGGTCCAGCGGCGGCTCCGCGGCCGCCGTCGCTTCCGGCATGGTGGCGATGGCCCACGCCAACGATGGCGGCGGCTCCATCCGCATCCCTGCTTCCTGCTGCGGGCTCTTCGGCCTCAAGCCAACCCGCGCCCGGATCACCTTCGGCCCCCTCCTCGGCGATATCCAGAACGGACTCGTCAATGAGCACGTCGTCACCCGCTCCGTGCGCGATTCTGCCGCCCTCCTGGACGCCACCCAGGGCTCCATGCCCGGCGATCCTTACGTCGCGCCCGAGCCCGCGCGGCCGTACCTGCAGGAGGTCGGCGCGGATCCCGGACACCTGCGCATCGCCTTCTCCCGCGTCACAGCCACCGGCATTTCACTGCACCCCGACTGCATCGCCGCCGTGGAAGACGCCGCCAGGCTCTGCCAGGAGCTCGGCCACGAGGTCGTCGAGGATTCGCCGCCGATCAACGGCGACGAACTGATTCAGGCCTTCACCATCCTCTGGGCCGCCGGCACCGCCCAGACGATCGACACGCTCGCAACCGTTACCGGCAGAGAGCCGAAGCCGGAGTACTTCGAGGTGCTGACCTGGGCGCTTTACGAAACCGGCAAGCAGACCATGGCCGGCGACTACCTAATCGCCGTCGACAAGCTTCAGATGCTCGGACGGCTCATGGCCACCTTCCACCAGCGCTATGACCTCTGGCTCACCCCTACGCTCGGCGCTCCTCCGGTCCCCCTCGGCTACCTCGAATCGCCGCCGGACCAGCCGATGCTCGGCTTCGAGCGCGCCGCCGAGTTCGTTCCGTATACCCCGCTGATGAACGCCACCGGACAGCCCGCCATGTCGGTCCCCCTCTTCTGGAACGAGGCTGGCCTGCCCATCGGCGCGCACTTCACCGCGCCCTATGGCGACGAGGCCACGCTCTTCCGCCTCGCCGCCCAGCTCGAAGAAGGGCGCCCCTGGGCCCACAAGCGCCCGCCCGTCAGCGCGTAGTCCGTGATCTAGGGGCCACCGGCTTCGCCAACCCCTAGCTGTTCACTGTCCACTGTTCATTGTCCACCTCGTATACTCGCCCCATGAGCGCCCGCGTTTTCCCGCACGCCGCCGTCGCCTCGCCGCACTACCTCGCCTCTGCAGTCGGGCTCGGCGTCCTCACCTCTGGCGGTAACGCCGCAGATGCGGCCATCGCCATGAACCTCGCGCTCGCTGTCGTCTATCCGCACATGTGCGGACTCGGAGGCGACCTCATCGCCATGGTCTGGAACAACGGTGAGCTGGCCGGCATCAACTCCACCGGCCGCTTGCCCGCCGCTGCGCCACCGCAGACTAGGGTGCGCAGCCGCGGCGTCGAGTCCGCCACCGTCCCCGGCTGCGTCGCCGGCCTGCGCGCTCTCCATGAGCGCTTCGGCTCCCGCGCCCTCGACGAGCTGGCCGCGCCCGCCATCCGCTACGCCCGCGAAGGCGTTTCCCGCGCTCCCGGCTTGGCCCGAATTACCACCGCAATGCGACCGCTCCTCGAACGCGATCCCGAGGCCGCGCGCATCTTCCTCGCCGATGGAGCGCTCGTTCAGGAGGACCTCGCCCGCACCCTGGAACATCTCGACGACTTCTACGAGACCGTTGGTAACGCCGCGCCCGCGCCGTTCACGCGCGATGACTTCACCACCCACGAAGCCCAGTGGGTAGAGCCGATGCGCACGCACTGGCACGGCCTCGAGGTCTGCGAAATGCCACCCAACAGCCGCGGCCACCTCGCCCTCGCCGCGCTCGACCGGCTCGAACCGCTGGACAGCCTCACTCCAGACAAGGCAGAGTGGCACCGCCGCTTGATCCGTGCCTTCGACGACCCCGATGGTCACGACGGCGATACGATCTACCTCTGCGCTCGCGACGAACGGGGCATGTCCGTCAGCCTCAGCGAAAGCGTGTCGGCGGCGTTCGGCTCCGGCGTCGTCATCCCCGGCACCGGCGTCCTCCTCCACAACCGGGCGGAATACTTCCAGCCGCATGAGTACATCGGCGGCGCTAAGCCAGTGCACACCCTCGCCCCGGCGATGGCCCTCCAGAATGGCCGACCGCGCCTGGTCTTCGGCACGATGGGCGGGCCAGCGCAGATCCAATTCCACCTCCAGTTGCTGGCGCGCATCTTCGTCGCCGGCGAAGACATCGGCGATGCGATCGCAGCCCCGCGCTGGCGTTTCGGCGAAGGAGGGCTCATCGCCGAGGGCGGCTTGCCGGACATAGGGGCGACCCCAATGCCGCATCCGGACAATGCCGGGCACGCCCACGCCATCCTCGTTGAGCCCGGACATCTCCTCGCTGCCGCCGATCCCCGCTCCGACGGCGCGGCATTGGGCTACTAGCTCGATTGGGTTTGCAGCCGCCAGAGGAAGTAAAGGTTCTCGGAACTCAACTCGTCGTCAGCGTTACGGGATTCGAGTAGGTTACCGCCAATATCGGCGACTAACTTCGTTCCTCCCGCACCGGCGAGCAAGGCCATCAGTGTAGGTGCCACTAGCCCAGTAGACAGACCTAACAGCACTGTCCCAAGGGAAATCACCAGATTTCGCTTGAGCTTTCCACTTAGACGCTTTTGCGTTGCACGCAACTTTTGGTTCATCTTGTTCAGCTGAGGCGAAATCTCGTCGCGAAAGATTTCAGCTAGCTGTTTCTCACTCGGTACGACTCCCGAATCAATGCGAGCGTTTATTGATGCGTTGATAGTGTCGCGATACACTAAGAACGCATCGTAGTCCTTCGCGCGCAACTCGAGCAGATCCTCAAGTGGCGCGTCTTTCAAGATCGGCATCTGAAGTGGCAGTGCGGTGGCAAGGACGCGATTCCATTCAGCATACTCGTCACTGTCATTGATCGCATTGAGAAATGCGGCATCGGCGGGCCGATGAGTCAAATATCTTGTTCCTCGCATTCGACAGGCCAAGTGTTCGTTGATGACGTCCGTTTCGGCTGTCTCGAGCACATGCTTCAGCAAGCCAGTGCGAGGTAGCCTCGTTTTGGGAATGTCGTACTGGAACGTTTCGCCGTTAGAAATCTTCTTTAGGACAGTGTGTGGTAACCAGCTTCGATCGTAGCCCGGACCGAAACTCACGCCCTGACCGCCGTGCGGCATCAGATCTTCCGGACCACTGAGCATGAAAATGAGATCTCCATCCAGTGAGACTAACTGTCCTTGCACCTGTCCCCCATAGAGGGCCTCCAAAGCTTTGGAGGCCGCGCGAACTTTCGTTCCCGCCTGTCCTTTGGTGGCCTCGAAGTCCAATCCGCATTCATTGCATAGGAGATATCCCGGTGCGGCAAGCTTAACGACCTTGGAACGTATGGCGGCTTCGGCTTGGGTTACGACCAAAACACTGCCAAACATCCAGTCGCGAATAGAATCATCTCCAGGTACATGATCGAAGACCCCGAACTGCGGCGGCAACGTAACCGTGTCCGCCCAAAGCAACGCGAATCTGGCGATTGCCTGGCTGCGTTTACCTCGACACTCCGGTCCTTTGCACCCCGTATTCCCGCAGCCAAGTTCACCACTCGGCCAAAAGTCATACGAATTTGGACGAGAAAAGCTTTTCTCGCTGTCGAGTTCTCTTACGGCGTTGGCTAAACGCTCATCCAGACGCAAGAGCTCGCGCCGCGACGATAGCCCCAACCGCCTCTTGGCTGATTCGGCGTCCGCGAGGTCTTCGCGTTGCAGAACATCGAAGAATTCACTAGGTTCCATGCCTCCATTTTAGTCGAAACGTCACAATTCGGTAGGGCTGTGACCCCCATCACACTTCCCGCTTCACCGCCGCGTGCTATCATTGCGCCGCCTTGTACGACGCAATCGTCGTCGGCGCCCGCTGCGCCGGCTCCCCGACCGCCATGCTGCTGGCCCGCCAGGGACACAAAGTCCTGCTCGTCGATCGCGACACCTTCCCCAGCGACATCATGTCCACCCACTACATCCACCTGCCCGGCAAGGTCCGCCTCGCCCGCTGGGGTCTCCTCGATCGCGTCATGGCCACTGGCTGCCCACCGATCCCGCAAAATCACCTTCACGCCGGCGCGATGGAGCTCATCCCGCCGGCGCCGCCCATGCCAGACGGCCTTTCAGCCGAGGCAATCTGTCCGCGCCGCTACATCCTCGACAAGATCCTCGCCGACGCCGCTATCGAATCCGGTGCTGAGTTCCGCGACGGCATCTCCGTCCGCGATCTGATCTGGGACAGCGATCGCGTCGCCGGCATCCGCGGCCACGCCAAGGACGGCTCGCCGGTCGAGGAGCGGGCCCGTCTCACGATCGGCGCGGACGGCCTGCATTCGGTCGTCGCCCGCCAGGTCAAGCCAGAGGAATACGACACGATTCCGTCGCTGACGTTCGCTTACTACACGTATTGGTCCGGCGTCAGCGACCCCGACATGCACATCTACTTCTTCGAGGATGCGCAAGGTGTGCTCATCTTCCCGACCCATGACGGGCGCCACTGCATCGGCGTCGGTGGCAAGATCGATGGCTTCGAGGCGTTCCGCAAGGACATCGAAGGCAACTACATGGCGATGATCGACCGCATCCCCGTGCTGGCCGCCGAACTCCGCGCCGGCGTCCGAGAAGAACGCTGGATGGGCACCCGCGATCAGCCGAACTACTTCCGCAAGCCCTACGGTCCTGGTTGGGCGCTCGTCGGCGACGCCGGCTACCACCGGGACTTCCTCACGGGCCTCGGCATCACTGATGCCTTCCGCGACGCCGAATACGTCGCCGAGGCCGCCCACGAAGGCCTCTCCGGCGCCCGCCCGATGGACGAGGCGATGGCCAACTACCAGCAGCGCCGGGACACCATCGCCAAGCCGTTGTACAACTTCACCACCAAGATGGCCGCCGGCACCGAGCCCAACCCCGCGGACTGGCTGACATTCGGCGCGGCCATGGCCCAGATGATCAACACATGACCCGCGCTCATCCTGAGCTTGTCGAAGGACACATCTGCCAGGGCTGAGCTTGCCGAAGCCGTAAGTCGAAAAGGACGATCGATGACTGCCGAAATCACCCACCGAACCGTCAAAACCAACGGCATCAATATGCACCTCGCCGAAGCCGGCGAAGGCCCGCTCGTCCTCCTCGTCCACGGCTTCCCTGAGCTCTGGTACTCCTGGCGCCACCAACTCCCCGCGCTCGCCGCGGCCGGCTACCACGCCGTCGCCCCCGACGTCCGTGGCTACGGCGACACCGACAAGCCCCACGACATCAAGGCCTACGCCATGCGTGAGCACGTCGCCGACGTGGTCGGCGTCCTCGACGCGCTGGGCGAAAAGCAGGCCGTCATCGTCGGCCACGACTGGGGCTCGCCGATGGCCTGGAACTCCGCCGTGCTCCACCCGGACCGCTATCGCGCCGTCGTCGGCATGAGCGTGCCATACCTGCCGCGCGGGCCGATGCCGCCGATGCAGATGATGCGAGCCATGTTCCAGAACAACTTCTTCTACATCCTCTATTTCCAGGAGCCTGGCGTCGCCGAAGCCGAGTTCGAGGCCGACGTTGATCGATCCATGCGACTCTTCACCTGGGTCGCCTCCGGCGAAGGCGCAGGCATCCCCGGCTTCGCCAACGCCATGGCCGGCAAGCCCTCAGACTCCAAGCTCTTCGATGGCATGCCCGAGCAGAAAGGCCTCCCCCCCTGGATCACCGAAGAAGAGCACGCCTACTACGTCGAGAAGTTCAAGAAGGGCGGCTTCCGTGGCCCGATCAACCGCTACCGCAACATGGACGGCGACTGGCAGGACATCCCCGAGCTGCAGGGCGCCAGGGTGACGCAACCTGCGCTCTTCATCATCGGCGAGAAGGACGGCGTCGCGACCTTCGCCCCCATGGACCCGATGAAGCAGTTCGTCGCCAACCTCAAGATGATCACGCTGCCCGGCGCCGGCCACTGGACACAGCAAGAACGCCCCAAAGAGACGAACGAGGCGCTCATCGCCTTCTTGAACGGTCTGTAGGGTGGCGGCTCTCTGCGCGGGGCAGGGTAAGGCCTCGCGCCTTTAGCCGACCCGCCCAACCCTTCACCAACCCTCATCCCGCCACCCCCAACTCCAACCGCAAAGCCTCCGTCTAAACTGTTAGACGCATGGCTCGTTTCTTCATCCTCGCCGCGGCGGGGCTCGTCGCGCTTACTCTCAACCTTGCACTGCTGGGCCCTCATTCGGCGCGCGCTTCGGGCGTCCAGGGCGACGCCAACTGCAATATCAGCGTCGGCGTGGACGACGCCCTCGCCATTCTCAACCAGAGCGCCGGACTCACTCCCAGCGCCAGCTGCATCTACAACGGCGACGCCAACTGCGACGGTCACTACACCGCGGACGACGTACTGCGCGTGCTGGCCTACCTGGCCGGCGCTCCGCTGCCGCCCATCCCCGGCTGCCTGCCTGTTGGCTCCCCTTACCAGACCACGCCATCACCCACCCCCGTCATCAGCCCGCCGCCCGGCCCGACGTTCACTCCGACACCCGTTCCTTCCATCATCCCAACCTCAACTCCCCCGCCGACCAGCCCGGCATCTGTCACTCCCACGCCGACCATTCCTCCTCCGACGCATACACCCGCCCCTAACCAGACGCCGCGCACGTCCGGCGATCCAACCTGCCAGGTCTTCCCGTCCGACAACCCCTGGAACACCGACATCTCGCACGCAGCACTCGACGCAAACTCCAACAACTACGTCGACTTTATCGGCCGCTACACTCACCTGCACCCCGACTTCGGTACCGTCTGGAGTAACGCGCCGATCGGCATACCCTACACCATCGTCGGCGGCAACCAGCCCCAGGTGCCGATCAGCTTCTATTACGACACCGAGTCTGACCCCGGCCCCTACCCCATCCCACCCGACGTACCGATCGAGGGCCAGCCCGTCGGGCAGCCCAACACCAGTAGCTTCGGCGGCGACCGGCATGTGCTCGTCGTCGACGAGACCGCCTGCAAGCTGTACGAGGTCTACAACGCCCAGCCCATCAACGGCGGCCAGTCGTGGATCGGCGGCTCCGGCGCCGTCTTCGACCTCAACTCCAACGCCCTGCGCCCCGACACCTGGACCAGCGCCGACGCCGCAGGCCTCCCGATCTTCGCCGGCCTCGTCCGCTACTCAGAGGTAGTCGAGGACGGCGTGATCAACCATGCCCTCCGCTTCACCGTCAGCGACACCCAGGCCGCGTTCATCCATCCCGCCACGCACGAGGCCTCCAGCGACACCAACACCAACGCCCCGCCGATGGGCCTCCGCTTCCGTATGAAAGCCTCCTACGACTGCTCATGGGCCTCGACCGAAGTCCAGGTCATCTGCACCGCGCTCAAGAAGTACGGCATGATCGTCGCCGACAACGGCTCCAACTGGTACGTCTCGGGCGCGCCCGACTCCCGCTGGAGCGACGACCACCTGGGTGACCTCAAGTCGATCACCGGCGACGCTTTCGAAGTCGTGAACACGGGCGAACCGATTCGCCACAACACCAACTGACACAGACCCCCTCGTTCTGAGTCTGTCGAAGTCCAGCTCCGATGACCGCAGCCCCCAGACTGAGCAACGGTTGTCGCCCGATGCCACTTCCCGCCTCCTGGCCACCGCTGTAAACTACCGGCAAATGTCAGCCCAACCGCCAACCCAGCCCGCGCCCGCTCCCGCCGGCCCCGTCCACACCATCCGTCTCCCCTTCCCCATGCAGGACGGCGAGACGATCCTCCAGCTCGTCCGGCGCCACTGGTTCTTCCTCTGGCCGCGCACCATCCTCTGGACGCTGTACGCACTCGTGCCCGTGATCGTCGGAAGCATCATCCTCAACACCATCGGGGCGCTCGGCAAACACTACTCATGGCTCTGGTGGATCGTCGTGCTCGTCTGGCTGCTGTACTGGGCCGTGCGGCTCGCGCTCAACTACTACCGCTACCACAACGACATCTGGGTGATCACCAACCAGCGCCTGATCGACAGCCTCAAGACGACGCCGTTCAACCTGCGTGTGGACACGGCCGACCTCGTCAACCTGCAGGACATGAGCGTGGTCAAGAACGGCATCATCGCCTCCGCCCTCAACTTCGGCAACGTCAACTGCGAGACCGCCGGCGCCGACCGCGTCCCCTTCGTCATCTCCGGCGTCCCCAACCCGGAGGCCATCCAGCTCCTGATCGACAAAGAACGCGACCGCGAGCGCCAGCGCGCCAGCGGTGGGCCGTCTGCGGTTTAGCGGGCCTTACAGGTCAGAAGGGACGCACCGACAAACTATTAAGTCGTCGTCCTTAGTCCGAGTCATCTTCATCGTCACCGTCGCCCCGCTCGACAGCGCGGAGGAAAGCCTTCGTCGCTCTTTCTTGCTCAACTGGGAGATCCGGCCGCCTCGCGAGCTCTGATACACGTTCAACGACCGTTGCCGGATCGATGAGGCGAGTTAGTGCCTCGAGATTGAAGGAATAGTGCGTAGACTCGCTCACGTCGCCGAGTGTATGCCTGAACGAGACTCCAACGAATGCGCTCAGAATGTTGAGTAAGTTATGGTCGTCCTTGCAAATCTCTTCCACCCATTGCCGAGGCTCGTCGAAGTCACTCCACCCTCCCCACAAGAACAGAACCATAGACAATTCAGGCGCTTCGATGAGAGTCCCATCCTTTGCGCTGGACCGTATTTTGTTGAGGCATAGGGCTTCAAGATCGTTGAGGTGTTGTTCGCTAACGATCCGCTGCTCTTCCGGAGAAGGATTTCGCTCCGAATGACGTCCGTGTTCTTGACCAAGCACAATTATTTCGTGAACCGAAAAGGTCAAGGCACGTCCAGTTTGGATCGCGTCTATCAATATCTCAAACCGGACGTGCTCGCTAGCAACCCGCCGGATGAGTTGGTGCACTATGCGTCCCATCCGGGTGTCCAACCCAAATCCGAACATGCCTGGGCGGCCGGGATCGGCTCTTAAGAGCTCGTCGCCAACATCGAAAAGGGCGCTCATGATGGGCGAAACCTGTTCGAGTTGGATGTCGTCACGCGTGTAGTCTTCCATTCGTTCCAAAAAAGTTGCGAGTCGAGTCGTTCCGTCAGGACGTCGACTGGCCGAAAGCTCTAGGAGCGCCTCAGAGAATTCGCTAGCATCTTTTGTCGACGTTAGGATTGCGCCCATCTCGGTATTCGAGATCCCGCCTTCGGGCACCGCGAGACGAAACAACGTCGGGAATATGTCTGGGCTGCATACACGAAGTTCCTTCCGCCAGCGCCCAAGACTCTCCGAGCCGTAGTAAGTATTGGACCAGACGGCTTCGAGCCTTGGGAAAATTCGTCTGGCCACGGCCTTTAGCGCGACACGATCCTTGGCATCGACGTTTTCCAGCCATGCGTCATGGAAGGACCGCAGGCGATCTACGTTTGCGTCGGCGCCGAAGCCGCCGGAGCTAGCGCCAGCAAAAGACTCCGGATTTTGCCGAATTACTTGGTACAACTCGCTAGTGAAAACGCGGAGCGTTTCGACGGCAATAAAGTCAACAGCGTTCACTTCCCCTTGCACGGCTGGGTAAGTTACCGACAGTGTATTGCTCAACCTCGCCACGTCCCGAGGGCTCGTTATGAAGTGGTCGACACCCTCCATATAGACGTTCTGCCAATACGTCTGGTCGAACGCCCCGTCTGGAGTGGACGCGAGAATCATATTGAGACGCTCAAAGAACAATTTGCGCAGCGCACTCTTGTCAGGCAACGGTAGCTCAAACGGCACCTGGATGATCTTTTCCAGATACTCTTCGCCCGTCACGCCTTGCACAGAGCCGACCGCCTGAATTGCCACATTCTTATCGAATGCGAGGAAGTAGACGACGTTGGGGAAATTTGCAACTGACTTAACCAAGCGGAAAACCTCACGGGTCTCCTCAGTGCTGAGCCGATCGATGTCATCAAGGATCACCAATATCTTTCTAGGTTGATCCCTCAGAGCGTTCTCTACTGACCGTCTCAGTTCGACGACATCTCGCGCTTTTGGCCTCGCTATGCGAGAAAAAATCCTGGCGCCAGCAGAGACCTCGGTCAGAGGTACCTGCGCAACTATGTCGGCGAGGTTAGCCATTGCTCGTCGCACGCGCTCGGTTACGACGCCGCGCTTCTTCAACGTGATCATCAGCTGGTCGAAAAATCGCCTTATTAGGTCTTCATGACCACCAAACCACCAAGGGTTGAAATTTAGAACGACCGGGCGATCCGACTCTGGTAAAGCCTCGATGGCGTGTACCACAAAGTTCACAACAGTGCTCTTGCCTGAGCCCCAAGGACCGTACAGAGCCATGACCAGACCTTCGGTGGGCGCCATGTGTTGAATGGCTCTGGCCAGGTGCGTGGCGAATTCAGCATACCCAAGCCGGTCTTCCGCTGGATCGGTCAGTGGGCGATCGCCAGAAAGCTGAGTTACTGAGTGTCGAACGCCCATATCCAGATGGTCAACGTCCGTCTCGTCGAAGTCAACGAGTCAGTGGCACACCAATTGTCCCTCCCCCTTGACCCCTGACCCGTGACCCTCGACCCTGTTAGCCATGCGCATGTCCCGGCTCTTCGCCAAGACCCTCCGCCAGGCACCCGCCGAGGCCGAGAGCGCCGGCCACAAGCTCCTCCTCCGCGCCAGCATCGCCACACCGCTCGCCGCCGGCGTCTACGCCTACCTCCCGCTTGGCTGGAAAGTCGTCAAGCGCATCGAAGAGATCGTCCGCCAGGAGATGGACGCCTGTGGCGGGCAAGAGATGATGATGCCCGCGCTCCTCCCCATCGACTTTTACGAGCAGTCCGGCCGCGACAAAACCATGGCCGACATCCTCTTCCGCCTCAAAGACCACCACGGCCGCGAATTCGCCCTCGGCCCCACGCACGAGGAGATCTTCGTCGAAGTGTTCAAGCGTAACGTGCAGTCCTACCGAGACCTGCCCGTCATCCTCTACCAGATCGCCACCAAGTTCCGCGACGAGCCCCGCCCCCGCGGCGGCCTTATCCGGCTGCGCCAGTTCATCATGAAGGACGCCTACTCGTTCGACGCTGACTGGGAGGGCCTCGACCGCTCCTACCAGCTGATGTTCGACGCCTACAAGCGCATCTTCGACCGCTGCGGCGTGCCGACGATCCCCGCGCTGGCCGACGCCGGCGCCATGGGCGGCAAAGACACGCACGAGTTCCTCTACCTGACGGATGTCGGCGAAGACACCTGCCTCCTCTGCCCCAACTGCGGTTACGCCGCCAACGCCGAGGTCGCCGCCTTCGTCAAGGAGCCCGCCCACGCTGATACCGACCCGCTGCCGCTGGAAGAGATCGACACGCCTGGCCAAAAAACGATCGCGGACCTGGCGAAGTTCCTCGGCATGCCGGAGACGCAGACGTGCAAGGCCGTGTTCTACGTCGCGAAGGTGGCTGGCGAGGAAGGCGCGACTATCGACGTTCCCGTGTTTGTGGCGATCCGCGGCGACATGGAGGTCAACGACGCCAAGCTGCGGGCGGCCCTCCGAGCCGTCGAGTTGCGGCCGATGGACGAGGCCGACGTCCGCAAGTACGGCATCGTCGCCGGGTCCGCCAGCCCGGTGGGTGTCTCCTTTCGAGATCTCGAGAGGGAGCGGCTGCGAATCGTTGCCGACGATCTCGTCACGAAGGAGCGCAACCTGGTCGCCGGCGCCAACAAGCCGGACAAGCACCTCCGCAATACCAACTACGGCCGCGACTGGACCGCCGACATCGTGGCCGACATCGCGCTGGCCCGTTCCGGCAAACTCTGCGCCAACTGCCGCACGCCGATGGAAGCCCGCCGCGGCGTGGAGATGGGCCAGGTCTTCAAGCTCGGCACCCGCTACTCCGAGATGATGGGCGCTCTCTTCCTCGACGCTGAGGGCAAGCAGCAGCCCGCCATCATGGGCTCCTACGGCATCGGCATGGAGCGCATCGTCGCCGCCGTCATCGAAGAGCACCACGACGAAAACGGCATCATCTGGCCGAAAGAGGTCGCCCCGTTCCAGGTGCACATCGTCGCCATCCAGCCCGACAAGCCCGGCGTCCGCGAGACCGCCGACCGCCTCTACGACGAACTGCACGCGGCCGGTCTGGAGCCGCTCTACGATGACCGCGACGAGACCCCCGGCGTCAAGTTCAACGACGCCGACCTGCTTGGCATGCCCCTGCGCGTGACCGTCAGCCCCCGTAACCTTGACAAGGGCTCGCTCGAAGTCCGGCCCCGAACGGCCACCGAGAACGAACTGATCCCCCTCGAAGGCGCCGTCGACGCTATCCGGGCCCGCCTCGCCTAGCGACGACGTCCGAGCGTGCTCTGTTCCCAATTCCAGGTTCCGCGTTCCTTGTTATAGGTAACGCTTTGGTGCTATGATTTGCGAGAAATAGACGCTCTCTTATGGAGTGGGGTGGTACCCACTTTTTTTTAACTCTGGGAATCCGCCCGGCGGACCCGGAGTAAAGAGTGCGTCAGGAGGAATACGACGGCTAAAAGCGAGTTCATGATCGCCATAACGCAGCTGGCGGCGGAGAAAAACCTGCCGAAAGAGGTCGTGCTCCAGGCGATGGAGGCGGCCCTTGTCTCCGCGTACAAGAAAGACGTCGATCTCCAGGGGAATGTGGCCGTGCGGATTGACCGCGAGACGGGCGATCACCACGTCTTCCTCGAACGCACCATCGTCACCGAAGTCGAAGATCCCGAGACCGAGATCTCTCTTCAGGACGCGCGTAAGCTGCGCCCCGACCTCCAGCTCGGCGAGGCGATCCAAGACGAGGTGCACCCGGGCGCGGCAGGACGCATCGCCGCGCAGACCGCCAAGCAAGTCGTCCTTCAGCGCCTGCGCGAGGCCGAGCGCGAGATGGTCTTCGAAGAGTTCTCCAACCGCGAAGGCGACATCGTCTCCGGCGTTATCCAACGCATCGAGCCCAAGCACATCGTCGTCGATCTCGGCAAGACGGAGGCCGTCTTCCCTGTCACCGAGCAAGTCCGCAACGAGCACTACCGCGGCGGCCAGCGCATGAAGTTCTATCTGCTGGAGGTGCATCGCTCCATTCGCGGGCCCCAGCTCATCCTCTCGCGCACGCACAAGAACCTGCTCAAGCGGCTTTTCGAGCTAGAAGTGCCCGAAATCTACCGCGGCATCGTCGAGATCAAGTCGATCGCGCGGGAGGCCGGCTACCGCAGCAAAGTCGCTGTCTCGGCGCGGCAGGAAGGCGTCGACCCGGTGGGGTCGTGCGTAGGCCTGCGCGGCATTCGCATCCAGAACATCGTCAACGAGCTCAACGGCGAGCGCATCGACGTCATCCAATGGGACGCCGAATCCCCCAAGTTCGTCGCCAACGCGCTCAGCCCGGCGCAGGTGCTTTCCGTCAAGGTCGATGAAGAGGGCAACACCGCCTCCGTCATCGTCCCCGACCGGCAGCTCTCGCTCGCCATCGGCAAGGAGGGGCAAAACGCCCGCCTCGCCGCCAAGCTCACCGGCTGGCGCATCGACATCAAGCCCGAGTCGGCGATGGCTGAGCAGCTCGCATCGCATCCGCTACCCGGTGGCCCAACACAGGCGACCCGTGATGGCGAACGGGCAGAAGCATCCACCTGGACGGACGTGACGCAACAGCCTGCCAAAGCCGGCCAGCCCGCCAAGGCCGGCGCCGGTCTGCGCTTCGCCGAAGACCTCGCGCCGGCTACCGCCCAACCGGTGGGCAAGAAGGCTAAGAAAGCCAAGAAGGAGCGCTCCACGCCCGAGGAGGGCGTCGCTAAGGCGAAGGCTCCCAAGCGCTCGCGTCGCTTTGCCGTCGTCGAGGAAGACGAAGACTTTGCCGAGCTCCTCGAGGAGTATGGCGACACCTACGAAGCTTCTGAGGAGGAGACGAGTTGACCGCCGCCGCCGTCCGCACACGCCCCGTTCCGCAGCGCACCTGCGTCGGCTGCAGCACCGCGACCAACAAGCGCGAGCTTGTCCGCATCGTTCGCACGCCGGAGGGCAGTGTCATCGCCGACCCGAGCGGCAAGAAGCCCGGCCGCGGAGCTTACGTCCACCAGCAGGCGGACTGCTGGGAAGCGGCGCTCAAGAAGGGCCGCCTGGAGCGCTCCCTCAAGACAAAGCTGACACCAGACGATCTCCGTGGCCTGCGCGACTTCGCCGGCGCTGCGGCTGAGGAGAGCGCATGACACAGCGAGACGCCACTGCCGCCGAGCCCGCCCCCGCGCGCAAGGTGAAGCTGCCGCGCCAGATCACCGTTCGCGACCTCGGCCAGGCGCTTGACGTCAGCGGCATCGACGTCATCAAAGAGTTGATGAAGCGCGGCGTCATGGCCGCCATCAACCAGACCGTCAACTACGAGATGGCAGCCTCCGTCGCCGAGGCGCTGGGCTTTGAGGCCGAGGCCGAGAACGGCGTCTCCGCGGCCGTCGCGGGTGACGGAGCGGAAACGGTCAAGGAAGAAGAGGCGGGTCTGCAGGCGCGGCCCCCTGTCGTCACAGTGATGGGACACGTTGACCACGGCAAGACCAGCCTCCTCGACGCCATCCGCAAGACTAACGTCACGGCCTCGGAGGTCGGCGCGATCACCCAGCACATCGGCGCCTACCAGGTGGAAGTGCCAAGCCCCGACGATCCCAAGCAGATGAAGAAGATCACCTTCATCGACACGCCCGGCCACGAAGCGTTCACGGCCCTCCGCGCCCGCGGCGCCAGCGTCACCGACATCGCCGTGCTGGTCGTCGCGTCCGACGACAGCGTGATGCCCCAGACGATCGAAGCGATCGACCACGCCCGCGCCGCCAGGGTGCCGATGATCGTAGCGATCAACAAGATCGATTTGCCCGCCGCCAACGTTGACAAGGTCAAGCAGGACCTTGTCCAGAAAGGCGTCGTCATCGAAGAGTTCGGTGGCGACGTCATCGCCGTACCCGTCTCCGCCAAGACCCGCGAGGGGCTCGATGATCTGCTTGAACACATCCTTCTCGTCGCCGAAGTCGGTGAGCTCAAGGCCAACCCCGACCTGCCGGCGGAGGGCGTCATCGTCGAGTCGGAGAAGGACGCTAACCGCGGCCCGATGGCTACCGTCATCGTCCAGAAGGGCACGCTCCGCGTCGGCGACATCGTCGTCGCCGGCGGCAGCTACGGCAAGGTCAAGGCGATGTTCGACGACAAGGGCGCCCGCATCGCCGAAGCGCCGCCTTCTTCCCCGGTCGAGATTATGGGCCTGAACATCGCGCCGCGTCCCGGCGATCCCTTCGCCGTGGTCGACGACGAGCGCGAAGCCCGCGAGGCCGCCGAGGAGCGTGAGCGCGAGGAGAACGAAGTCGGCCGCGGTCTCAGCCTGGAGGCGATCTCTGGCGACATCGCAGCCGGACGCACCAAAGACCTCAACGTCATCATCAAGGGCGATGCCAATGGCTCCGTCGAGGCGATCCGCGACTCGCTGCTGCCCCTCAGCGGCCAAGAGGTGCGTCTGAACGTCATCCGCACGGGCATCGGCAACGTCACCGAGTCGGACGTCATGCTCGCGACGGCCTCCCGCGCTATCATCGTCGGTTTCCACGTCAAGACCGAGCCCGGCGCGCGCCGCGTCGCCGAAGCGGAGCACGTGGACATCCGCCACTACCAGATCATCTACGAGCTGATCGAGGACGTAGAGAAGGCCGTCAAGGGACTCATGGAACCCGTCTTCGCCGAGATTATCGACGGCCATGCCGAAGTCCGCGCCATCTTCCGCGTGCGCGGCGGCCGCATCGCCGGCTGCTTCATCACCGACGGCCTCGTGCGACGAAACTCCATCGCCCGCGTCTTGCGCGGCGGCGAAATGCTGCACGAGAGCCGCGTCTCGAGCCTGCGCCACTTCAAGGACGACGTTCGCGAAATGCAGAACGGCAACGAGTGCGGCATCGGCATTGAGCGCTTCGAGGCGTTCCAGGAAGGCGACATCATCGAGGCCTTCCACACGGAGCAGCGCGGCTAACCGCCGCCAAATTCGAATACGTTGAGGCGGGAGCGATCCCGGCCGGGAGGACAGTGCGATGAACAGACGGTTGCAGCGTCTCAACGGCCTCTTCCAGGAGGAGCTCGCCGATCTCATCCGCGACATCCGCGACCCGCGCCTGGCCAGCATCGTCAGCATTACCCGCGTCGACACCTCGCCAGATCTTGAGAAGGCCGTCGTCCATGTCAGCGTTCTCGGCACTGATGACGAAAAGCACGACTCCGTTGTGGCGCTCTCACACGCCGCGCCGTTCCTCCGCCGCGAACTCCTGGGCCGCGTGCGCGTCCGCAAAGTCCCCGCGCTCAACTTCCTCTTGGATGAGACGATCGAGGAGGCGGCGCACGTCCTCGAGCTGATGCGGCAAGTCAGCCCCTCGCAGCCGTCCCGCGGCGCCGAACAGGCCCCCGGCTAGATGCCGTCCGCCATCCTGCCGGTCAACAAGCCGGCGGGCAAGACCTCGTTCGACGTCGTGCGCTACGTCCGCCGCGCCACCGGGGAGCGCCGCGTCGGCCACGCCGGCACGCTCGACCCCGCCGCCACCGGCGTTCTGCTCATCCTTCTCGGTCAGGCCACCCGCATTACCGAGTACTTAATGGACTTGCCGAAGGTCTACCGCGCCACAGTTCGTCTCGGCGTCGAAACGACCACTTACGACACCGAGGGCGAGGTCGTGACGACCGCACCAGTCGAGGTCAGCGAAGAACGCTTGCGCGAAGCGCTTGCCGGCTTTATAGGACGTATCATGCAGGTGCCACCGGCCCACAGCGCCGTCAAAGTCGACGGCGAGCGCGCCTACGAGCGAGCCCGACGCGGCGAATCCCTGGCGATGAAAGCGCGGCCCACCCGCATCGACCGCATCGAACTCCTTCGCTTCGCGCCGCCCGATGCCGAGATCGACGTTGAGTGCGGGCGCGGCACCTACATTCGCTCGCTCGCGCACGACCTCGGCGAGCAACTGGCCTGCGGCGCCCACCTCGCCTCGCTGGAGCGGACGCGCGTTGGCCCGTTCACGACCGACGGCTGCGCGGACGAAGAGACGCTGGCGTCTGCTCTAGAGGCGGGCACCTGGCCCGACCTCGTCCAGCCGATGGACTGTGGCCTGCTGGCCCTTCCCGCGATCACGCTCGACATAGAAGACGAGAAGGACCTGCGCCACGGCCAGGCCGTCGATCCCGGCGAGAGCGACCACGCCAGCGACGGCGTCGAGGCTCGCGCCTACGCCGAGGACGGTTCCCTGATCGGCATCATCCGCTTCGACGCGGCGACAAACGCATGGCGCCCGCGTAAGATCTTCGCCTCTGGCGGAGGCATGACGGTGCGGCATAAGTGACGCCGTTATCCACAAACTCACCCGCGCGTGTGGATAACTTATCTCGCCCTCTAACGATATTTCCGTTAATCTGGCTCCGTGGACACCGAAATCTCCCCCTCAGAGCGCGTCATCCGCCGCTTCGGCGGCCAGAGCGCCCTCGCCAACCTCCTCAGCAGACGCCAGAGCACCATTGAACACTGGGCCAACACCGGCAGAATCCCGGCGCAGTGGCACGGGCCACTTATGTCACTCGCCCGGCAGAAAGGGATCGTCTTGGAAGCCAAGGACTTTGTCGCCACACAACCGCACTCTATCGCCCCCGCCGCCGGCCGGCTCGGCGTCCTGCTCGTCGGACTGGGCGCCGTCGCCTCCACCTTTATCGCCGGCGTCGAGCATGCCCGCCGCGGCTCCGGCCAGCCCATCGGCTCGGTAACGCAGATGGGCACGATCCGCCTCGGCAAGCGCACGGAGAACCGCATGCCGCTTGTCCGCGAGTTCGTGCCGCTGCCTGAGTTGGACCAGATCGTCTTCGGTGCCTGGGATCCGTTCCTGGACAACGCCCACGAAGCCGCGATCAAGGCCGGCGTCCTCGACCGGCACGAACACATCGAGCCGATCGCCGACTTCCTGAAGACGATCCAACCGATGCCCGCGGTCTTTGACGACTTTTACGTGAAGCGACTGCACGGCACCCACGTCAAGCATACCGGCACCAGGATGGAGGCCGCCGAGGCGATCCGCCAGGACATCCGCGACTTCAAGAAAGCGAACAAGTGCGACCGCCTCGTCGTCATCTGGTGCGCCTCCACGGAGATCTTCCTCGAGCCGTCCGAAGTGCACGCCAACCTGGAGAACCTCGAAGCGGCGATGCAGGCGAACGACCCTCAGATCGCGCCCTCGATGCTGTACGCCTGGGCGGCGCTGATGGAAGGCGTACCCTTCGCCAACGGCGCCCCGAACCTGACCGTCGATACGCCAGCGCTGGTCAAGCTGGCGAACGACAGGGGCGTTCCTGTCTGCGGCAAAGACTTCAAGACCGGCCAGACGCTGATGAAGACGGTGATCGCACCGATGCTCAAGGCGCGCATGCTCGGCGTGGCCGGCTGGTACTCAACGAACATCCTCGGCAACCGCGACGGCGAGGTGCTGGATGACCCGGAAAGCTTCAAGACAAAGGAGGAGTCCAAGCTCGGCGTGCTGGAGTACGTCCTGCAGCCGGACCTCTACCCGGAACTCTACGGCAACATCTTCCACAAGGTGCGCATCAACTACTATCCTCCGCGCGGCGACAACAAGGAGGGCTGGGACAACATCGACATCTTCGGATGGCTCGGCTATCCGATGCAGATCAAGATCGACTTCCTCTGCCGCGACTCGATCCTCGCCGCGCCCCTCGTGCTCGACCTCGCGCTCTTCATGGACCTCGCCAAGCGCGCCGGCATGAAGGGCATCCAGGAGTGGCTATCGTTCTACTTCAAGAGCCCGCAGCACGCCCCGACGGTCTACCCGGAGCACGATCTCTTCATCCAGCAGACGAAGCTGAAGAACACCCTGCGCTGGCTGATGGGCGAGGAGCAGATCACCCACCTGGGCGCGGAGTACTACGCTGAGGAACTTTCCGAGGAATACGCCGAGGCGTAGAGGGGCGCATCGAGTGCCGAACGAGAGTCTGCGGAACTGGCGGGAATTAGTCGGTGCCAAGCGAAAAGAGATGCTCACCGGTCTGGGCCGCGTTCCGTTCATCGACGACTATCTGAAGGCTCAGCTCGATCGAGTCGAGCCATCCGATCAATTCGAACTGGCGTACCACCCCAGCCGCGTTCAACTCACCACAGGTGGCTGGCGAGACCGGGTCTATGTCGTGGAGGCGATCAAGTACATCAATACGCGGGGAAGTTGGCCGTGGGAACACGGTGGCCAAAATTATCAGCCTCTCAGTGAAGTGCAAGCGATCGAAAGCAGTCCAACAAGGCTGCGAGCTCGATTGGCGACCAAGATCTATGCCGTCGGCGAGTCTGGAATGGGAGGCGTTGTGTTCACGCTAGTGACTTCTTCCGGCCGCAGTTTGCCTTACACGATCGGCGGCAGCGCGGTTGACTGGGTCGAGCTTCCGGTTGGAGTTTCGCCTGATGAAATCATTGACGTCATTACCCACGACCGAGGGCGACCCCAGGAGGCCGAGGAGATTAGGGGCGGAGCACCGTACGCTTGGTGCCTGTACCAGCTCCCCGACTAACAGTAGAGATGCCCCCGGTTATACTGGAGCCGTGCTGAAATACATCCTCTTTTGGGTCGTATTCCGCCTACTTGGACGGCTGCCGCTCGGCGTGCTGTACACGATTGGGGATATGGCAGCAGCCATCGGGTACCGCGTCTGCCCCGGCGTCCGGGCCAACGTCTGGGACAACCTGCGCCACGTGATGCCGGACGCGCCGAAATCGAAGGTGCGCAAGGCGGCCAAGCAGGTGTTCCGCAACGTCGGCTACTACTACGCTGACCTGGCCCACATGCCTCACATGGACCTGCAGGACTTCCTGGAGAACCGAATGATCTTGCACGGCGTGCGCGAGACGCTGCTGCCGCTGCTGGAAAGCGGACAGGGCGTCGTTATGCTCAGCGCGCACTACGGCAATGCGGAACTGGCGATGCAGGCGATGATCCCGCTGGGCCAGAAGATGGCCGCCGTCACAGAGCCCATCAAGCCGCCCGCCCTCTCGCGCCTGCTGAACGAAGTGCGCTCGTCGAGCGGGCATGTGTTCCACCCGGTCAGCGTCGGGGGCGCCAAGCGGATCATCCAGGCTCTGCGCAACGGCCAGGCCGTGGCGCTGATGGGCGACCGCGACATCAAGGGACCGCGCATGCGGCTGCCGTTCTTCGGCCGGGAGACCTGGATGCCGACCGGCCCGATTGAGGTCGGCCTGCGCATCGGCTGTCCGATCTACCCATCCTTCTCCGCCCGCCGCGGCCGCTTCGGCCTCGAGTGTTGGCTCGAAGAGCCGCTGTACGTCGAGCGCACGGACGACTTCCAGGCTGACGTACGGGCGTTGGAGCTGCAGTACATCGCCCGCCTCGAGCAGCGCCTGCGCGACGAGCCGGACCAGTGGGCCGTCTTCGAACGTATCTGGGACGCCCCGCAAGCGAAGGTCGAGCAGCGACGCGAAACACAGAAAGCCGCCGCCTGATGGGCAAGGCCGATCTGCATGTCCACACTTCCTACAGCGACGGCATGGCCGGCGTCCCCGCGCTCCTGGCTTATGTCGAGTCACGCACCGACCTCGACGTCATCGCCGTCACCGACCACGACGATATTCGGGGCGCTCTCGCCACGCGCGAAGCCTGGGATCGAGAGACCTACCGCTTCCAGGTCGTGCCCGGCATGGAAGTGACGACGATCGAAGGCCACGTGCTCGCGCTCTTTATCGACGAGCCCGTGCCCTGCCTGCGCGGCCTCGAGGAGACGCTCGCCGCCATTCACAGGCTGGGCGGCCTCGCCATCATCCCGCACCCGCTGACGTGGCTCACGCGCGGCCTTGGCGAGCGCCACATCCGCCGCGTGATGGCCTCGGGGCGCGACGGCGTGCACTTCGACGGCATCGAGCTGACGAATGGTACGCCAGCGGGCCGCCTAGGCGCGCGCAAGGCCAAGACGCTAAACGACCGACACCTGCACATCGCCGAAGCCGGCGGTAGCGACGCGCATTTCCTGGCCGCGGTAGGTGCCGGCTACACCCAGTTCTCGGGCCGCACCCCGGACGACCTCCGCCGGGCAATCCTCGATCGCTCGACGCGAGGCGTCTGTATGCCGCACCCGTCGCTGCGCGAGATCGGCGTCGGTCAGGTCGTCCGGCAGACGTACCGTGGCATCATGTCGACGCCACGAGCGCAGGGCTGGGGCCCGACCGCCCGCAGCTTCGTGCAACGGATGTTCACCGTCCGATGAGGATCGCCCTCGCCTCGCCGTACGATTGGTCGGTGCCGAGCGGCGTCAACCGTCACGTCTCGAACCTCGCGGAGCACTACATCCGCCGCGGCCACGACGTCCGCGTCATCGCCCCCTCCTCGAAGCGGATGCGTGTACAGCCGGACTACCTGCACATCATCGGCCACAGTTCGATCGGGCTGCCCGCCAGCGGCTCCGTCGCCAACATCACTCTCTCGTACAACCTCGGCCCGCGAGTCAAGGCCTACCTCGCCCGCGAGCCGTTCGACGTCGTCCACATCCACGAGCCGTTCATGCCGCTGCTGCCGTTCCAATTCGTCCGCTACTCCCACTCGACGACGCTGGCAACGTTCCACGCCGCCCGCGACACCGGCAGCCGCATCTATGCCTACACCAGGTTCATCATCGAGCCGTGGTGGCAGAACATCGACGGCCGCATCGCTCACTCACGCGCCGCTCTCAAGCTGATCGGCACTTATTTCGCCGCGCGCTACCGCATCATCCCCAGCGGCATCGACTACGCCTTCTTCGCCTCGGAAGCGCCGCCGATGCCGCAGTTCACGGACGGCAAGCGCAACGTCGTCTTCGTCGGCCGGCAAGAGCAGCGCAAGGGCCTCCCATACCTGATCGAGGCGTTCGCGCTCCTCAAGAAAGAAATGCCGGACACGCGCCTGATCGTCGTCGGCCCGGACGGCGGTCTGCGCGCGGCCTGCCTCCGCTACATCGCCGAGCACGACGTGAAGGACGTCGTCTTCACCGACTTCGTGCCGTACGAGGAGCTGCCGCGCTACTACAAGAGCGCCGACGTCTTCTGTGCTCCCAACACCGGCCACGAGAGCCTCGGCCTGATCATCCTCGAGGCGATGGCCGCCGGCGTGCCGATCGTCGCCACGCGCATCCAGGGCTTCCAGGACGTCCTCACCGAAGGCGTGCACGGCCTGCTCGTCCCTCCCAAGGACAGCGAGGCCCTCTGCGAGGCGCTCCGCCGCATGCTCTCCGACGCCGCCATGCGCGAGGAGATGGGCCGCGCCGGCTCCCGCGACGCCCGCGCCTATTCTTGGGAAGAGATGTCCGGCCGCGTCCTCCGGATGTACGAAGACACCGCCAACGGCCATGCGGACGCGAGCCACTGATGCACATCTCCCTCCCGCGCTCCGCTCCCAGCTGGCTGACCGAGCCCGTCGTCCGCCCGCTTGCCCGCCTCGGCGTCACCCCGAACATGCTCACCCTGCTCGGCGTGCTCGGCAACTGCGGCGCCGGGGCGCTGGCGGCCAACGGCGATTTCCTCTGGGCGGGCATAGCCGTCCTTCTCGCCAGCGCGCTGGACATGTTCGACGGCGCGCTCGCCCGCGCCACCGGCCAGGCGACGCCGTTTGGATCCGCCTTCGACGCCACCATGGACCGCGTGTCGGAGGCCGCTGTCTTTTTCGGGCTGCTCATCTACTTCAGCGACAAGGGCCAGGAGACGGAAGAGCTGCTCATCTTCGTCGCCATCGTCGCCTCGATCCTCGTCAGCTACGTCCGGGCCCGCGCCGAGATCATCGGCCTGAACATGAAGGAGGGCGCCTTCACCCGCTTCGAGCGAGTCGCGCTGATCGGCGCCGGCCTGATCGCTCACGACCTCTCCGACGAAAACGTGATCACGCCTGTCCTCTGGATACTCGCCGTGCTGGCCTCCTTCACAGCGCTGCAGCGGCTTGCTATCGTGTGGCTGAGGACGCGAGATAAGCCGCCCGCATGATCCCGATCAAAGACCAGGACGCTATCGCCCAAAAGTTCGACGCCGAGTTGGCCGGCCCCGTCAAGATCGACTTCTTCACCGAGCGCAACCTCGGTATCACGCTCCCCGGCAAGACGCCCTGCCAGTACTGCAAGCCTGCCCGCGAGATGCTGCAGGAGATCGCAGGCCTCAGCGACCTGATCAGCCTCCGCCTCCACTACTTGGAAGACAGCCCGCCGGAGAAGGCGACGTTCGGCATCGAACGCGTGCCCGGCATCGTCCTGCGCGGCCGCACACAGAGTTATCTAAAGTTCTACGGCCTCCCCGGCGGCACCGAGTTCCCTATGTTCCTCGAAAGCATCATCGACATCTCCCGCAACGAAGTGCTGCTGTCCGAGGAGTCCGTGCAGTCGTTGGAGACGATCGCCGAAGAAATCTCGCTGCGCGTGTTTGTGACGCCGACCTGCCAGTACTGCCCGGCGATGATGCGAGCCGCCTTCCAGATGGCGATGGTCTCACCACACGTCCGCGCCGAGACGATCGAGGTTACGGAGTTCCCCGAGCTGGCCGAACGCTACCAGGTCCGCGCCGTCCCGCTCACCGTGATCGCCGACCAGGTCGCGATCCCCGGCATGGTCGACGAAAAGAACCTCGTCAAAGAGCTGATGAAGCTGGCGAAAACCCGCGCGGCAGTCGCACCCGCCGGACCTCAGCCACCAGCAAAGATCGAGCGCGGCAAAGAGCGCAAGAGCGGCCTGTACATCCCGTGATCCGAGTCAAGCGCCTGCGTCCCGGCGCCAAGCTCCCCTTCCGCGCGACGCCCGGCGCCACCGGCTACGACCTCTACGCCTGCCTCGACGCGGACATCGAGGTGGGACAGGAACCCGTGCGCGTTCCCACCGGCATCGCCATCGAAGCGCCGGTCGGCCTCGACGTGCAGATTCGCCCGCGCTCAGGCCTCGCCGCGCAAGGCGTCATCGCCGCCTTCGGCACCATCGACAGCGACTACCGCGGCGAGCTCCTCGTCACGCTCTACGCATTGCCCTACCGCGGCCCGCACCTCGTCCACAACGGCGACCGCATCGCCCAACTCGTCATCAGCCGCATCGAAGACGTCCCGCTGCAAGAGGTTGGCGAGCTCGCCGCCAGCGAACGCGCCGCCCGTGGCCACGGCTCCACCGGCCGCTGATCTGTCAACGAAGTCCCTGCGGCGTCATGAAAAACGACTGGCGCTTGGGCCCGTTCGTGTCGCGTTCGGTAAGTTGATCTCTATTCGTTGGCAGCCTCTCCGTTCACCTCGCCAAGTAACCGCATGAACCTCCCGAGCGTCTCCAGGCGCTCCTCCATTCCGCGCCCCTCCGGCTCGACGCGGATCGTTGTCACCCCGGCATCGCGGTAGGCGCGGATGCGGGCCTTCACCATCCCCTCCGTGCCCAACAGGTTCGTCTGCGTCACGATCTCGTCCGGAATCATCTGCGACGCCTCATCTTTGCGGCCCTCTAGCCACAAGCGCTGCACCTCGCGCGCCAGGTCGCGGTAGCCCGCCCGCTGGTACGCCTCGTTGTAGAAGTTGTGCTCGCGCGAGCCCATCGCGCCGAGCGTGAACGCCACGCCCGGCTTGCGCGGCGGCAGCAGCGACTCGACGTCGTCCGAGAAGGCGACGACGCCGCCGGCATGCAGATCGATCTCCTCGAACGAGCGCCCGGCTTTCTGCGCTCCCGCCCGGATGTAGTCGAAGAAGACGCCGGCGTGATCCGGCATGAAGGACGTGCCCAGCCAACCGTCGGCGATTTCGCCAGTCATCTCCAGGCTCTTGGGCCCCAGCGTCGCCAGGTAGACCGGGATGCGAGTCGACGGGCCCATCGCCGACTTGATCGCCTGGCCCTCACCTCTCGGCAGCGGCAACTGGTACACGCGGCCGGAGTACGCCAATCGCTCGCCGCTCGTCACCAGCCGCACGATCTCCACGATCTCGCGCATTCTCTGCACCGGCCGCTCGAAGCGTACGCCGTGCCAGCCCTCCATCACCTGCGGACCGCTCGTCCCGAGGCCCAGCAGAAAGCGCCCGCCCGACAGCGCGGCCATCGTCGTCGCCGTCATGCCGACCAGCGCCGGCGAACGACTGCCCGCCTGCATGATCCCCGTCCCGAGCAGGATCCTCGAGGTGCGCGCGGCGACGAACGCCAGCGGGCTGACGGCGTCCGAGCCCCACGCTTCCGCCGACCAGACCGAGTGCACGCCGAGCTTCTCCGCCTCGACGACGAAATCGATCGATCGGGGCCAGTTCTCGCGCCCGAAGCCCACGCTGATCGAAGCCTGCAATTGCTTACCCATGCTCGCTTCCTCCATTCACAAGCTCTCTCAGCGAGGCGATCACGCGGTCCGGGCGCCGAGTCGCCCCAGCCGGAAGTCCGCGCCCGCTCGCGTCGACCCAGATTCCATGTATCCCAACGTCCATCGCGCCGAACACGTCGACTTCGACGTTATCGCCGACGGCCCACGTTTCACGGGGCTCGACTCGCAGCGCCG
>DAINDD010000018.1:0-11212 GCA_036732045.1 Chloroflexota bacterium | reverse complement strand
CAGCGTCTCGAACACCCGAGGGTCCGGCTTACCACAACCGAACTCCCCCTCAATCACGACGTGCTCGAAGTACGGAGCGAGCCCAAATCGCTCGATCTTGGCGCGCTGTGCGGACCCGCCGCCGTTCGTCATCAGGCAGAGCCGCACGTCGCGCGCCCGCAGCCAGTCGAGCGTCTCGAATGCACCCTCGAAGACTGTCGCGCGCTCGTTTCGCAAGGCGCGGCAGAACTTCGCGATGTCGGTCACGATATCGGCGTCGATACAGCCGTGCCACCGCATAACGTCGCCGAAGATCTCAAGTGTCGCCGCCTGCAGGTCCAGGCGTCCTCGCTTCGTGCGCTCGTTGTCGGACCACCACCAGCTCGCGTGGGCGGCGATCGCCTCCTGCAGCGCCGCCGCGTCCAGGCCGGGCACACGGCTCGCCGCTTCCGCACAGGCGTCCATCCAGCACGCCTCCACGCAACCGCTGTCGTTGAGAATTGTGTCGTCGAGGTCGATCAGAACGCCGGCGGGCAGATCGTTCACGCAGCGATGATAGCCTATGGCCGGGTCGTATGCCCGCGTCAGCTGAGGATGCAGATGTCTACGTAGTGCGAGTACCAGTCATAGTAGTCGCCGGCGCCGTAGGCCAGGTCGATGGAGTAGCCGAGCACGCCACCCCCCGTGTCGGCGGCGATACCGTAACCGTAGCCTGGCACGTACATGCGCGTGCCGAGCGGGATCACTCGCGGATCGACAGCGATGATCCCCTTGTAGACGCCGGTGCCCGTCGCGGTCGTCAAGCCGCCCGCGCTGGCCGCCGTGTAGTAGCTAGCCCAAACGCTGTATGTCGCCACACACTGCCCGGAAGAGTCCGGCGCGACGTAGACCGGCTCGGGCTCCGGCGGCGGCGTCGCTGGAACGTACGTCCCGATAGTCACGACCTCGTCGGTAGGCTGTACCGTCGTTTCGGTTGTCTCCTGACGAGCGACCTCCTGGCCATTGATCTGTTTGGCGGTATATTCGTAGAGCACGTAGCCATCGGCCCCCGGCTGGGTGACCAACGTCGTCCCGTCCGCCTGCCTGGAATCGTACTGGTACACGGTGGCGTAGGGGATCGGTGTGTACTGCGATTGCTTGACGTCGCGGATCGTCGCCAGGCCGATCACCATTCCGTTAGTCACGGGCTTCGTGCTGGCCGGCGTAACGACGTCCTCTGGCTGCAGGTCGTAGCCGGTACCTTTCAGCGCGTCGCCCACCGTCTGCGCCTGCGTGAACAGCTCCGTCTCGTCGTCGCCGGTCCGCACCGTGATCCGGCGCGCATAGCTGACGTACACGTGCATGCCCGGGGTCACTAGCGCGATTGCGACCGGCAAGACGACGTCTTCCTTGTTCAGCGTGACACCGGCGTCGAGCAGGGCGTCCGCCACCGTCGCCTTGGTCGTGACATGCGACGTAACGAGGCCGTCTTCGTGCAGCGTAAAGGGGATGGCCGCAGTCCGGATTGGTACCCCGACCGCCGCTGAACTCGCGGCCTGCCCGGCCGTCCCGCCTGCCGCCGATACGAGGTTGTCAGACAAGACGAGCACGCCGTTCTGCGGGTTGCCGCTGACGTGGGTGGCGTTGGTGCCTGGAATAGGCACGGCCAGTGCGATGAGAGAGCAGGACAGGAGAGCCGCCCCCAGTGCAAGGTGGAGGTGCCCATTTGGTAGCCTCCGAAGGGCCCGCTGGTGCTGTGCCGCTAACGATTCGAGCCTGGCGGCGATCAGCCTGAGCGCTTTATTTCGAATAATCCCCTATCCTGAAATACGCTTGCCGATATGACAGCGCGAGCGCCAATCCGGTCGTGCACCCGCTGTCGATCCAACCCCACAGGCTTATCCGCAACAGTTGGCTCCCGCCAGGTTTGCCTGCGGCGCCCAGACCTGGCCACTAACCGTTGCTTCCTTCCGGACCTGGCGGGGTTCATGGTGGCCTGCCGCGCAGGGCCAGGCGATCAACGCTACTTTTTGCGGGCAGTCCCTGCGGAACCTGGACCTCGAGCGGGAATTCAACCCCGCTAGAGCGGATTGCGGGTTCAGGGCACCGCTAGCTCCCCGTCTAGCACGACCTTCGCCATCCTATGGGCTGCGCTCAAACAGTGTCAAGGACGAATCTGCACGGTGATGGAGAGACGTAGCGCTATGTAGCAGCCGCATTCTCGCGCGGGTATCCTCTCAGCCCCTCGTTACTGTCGTACTCGCCTGCCACATGCTCCCAGCATCGATTGTAAGAAATGTTACAAGTTTGCCACCGCACGCCCGCTCGCTGCACCTTCCCTCTTCCCCCTTCCTCCCCATACACTCCACCAAAGGAACCTCCCTTGCCTCGCATCCGAACCGCCATCATCCTCGCTGCCGGCTTCGGCACGCGCTTCTTGCCGGCCACCAAGGCCGTGCCCAAGGAGATGCTTCCCCTCTACGACCGGCCCGTCATCCAGTACATCGTCGAAGAAGCGCTCGCCTCCGGCCTCGACCAGATCGTCATCGTCACCAGCGGCGCCAAGCGCGCCGTCGAAGACCACTTCGACCGCAACCGCCATCTCGAAGCGGCGCTCACCGGCAAGCCAGACGTCCTCGAACACGTCGTCCGCACAGGCGACGTGAACATCGCCTTCGTCCGCCAGAAAGAGATGCGGGGGCAGGCACACGCCATCCTCGGCACCCGCTTCCTGCTTGGCGACGAGCCTTTCGCCCTCTACTATCCGGACGACGTGATCTTCGGCGAGAAGCCGGCCATGCGTCAGCTCCTCGACGTGCACGAGCAGTACGGAGGCAACGTTCTCGCCGTCCAGAAAGTGCCGCACGAAGAGATCGTCCATTACGGCTCGATCGACCCCGAACCCGTCGCTGATGGCGTCTACCGGGTCAGCCGCATCGTAGAGAAGCCACCGCTTGACGAAGCCCCGTCCGACCTCGGAACCGTTGGTCGCTACGTCTGCACGTCCGAGATTTGGCCGCTCCTTGAGAAAACGCCGGCCACGGCTGGCGGCGAGATGTTCCTGACGGACACCTTAGCCATGGCCATGAAACAGGGCCAGCCTCTCTACGCTTGCGAGTATGAAGGCGTCCGCTTCGACACCGGGCGTCCCACCGGGCTCCTCAAGGCGTCTCTCTACGTCGCGCTGCACCGTCCCGACACCCGCGACGAGTTCCGGGACTATCTGCGCGGCCTCAATCTGGACTAACATCGGGAGCGTGCGCACGCTCGTCATCGGCCTTTCCTTGCCGAACGCCCAGTTCGACAACTACTCATTCGTATCCGCGCCCTCGTTCGGCGAGTACTCCCAGATCATCGTCGACATGGCTTCCGTGTCTCGCACCGTCGAGGACGTCATCCACGGCACCGCCGTGCACACAACATACGGCGGCCAGGCAGTCGTCTCCGGCGAAGCCAGCGCTCATGCATTCCCGCTCGGCGAGCTCCTGCAGATGCGCCGACGGGAGACCGAATGGCTGCTCGCGCACGGTGGACTGGTCGTCCTGCTCGGCTACCCGAACGTCCCGCACGCCGGCGTCGCGGGCGGGACCTGGCAGAGCTACGCCTGGCTACCCGAACCGGAAGGCTTCTCCTTCGAGCGCGACCTCCTCGCCGGCTTCGGCCGCCCCGGCGCCGTCCTCGTCGACGCCGAGAACCCCTTCGCGCCCTACATCCAGGCGCTGGCCTCGCGGCTGGCTTACCGCATCTACGTGAACGAAGAATCGCCCGTGCTGGCGGAGTGCGACTCGGTCTTCGCCCGCAGCGAGGGCGGCATTCCGATCGCTTTTGACGTCCCGGACGGCGATGGCCATCTCGTCGTCGTGCCGCCGATCCTCCGCCCGGAATCCGACCGCGCCGTCATCACCGACGCGTTTCTACAGTCATTCGAGCGCTGGGCTGCGCGGCGTTCGTCGCCGCCTGCCGGCTACGCCCGCGTTGAGACAGAGGAGGTCCCATGACAGACACCGGGACAGCGCCCGCGCGTGCCTCCAATCTGCTGACCGGCAAGCGTGCCCTCGTCATGGGCGTTGCCGACAAGCACAGCATCGCCTGGGGCATCGCCCAGCAACTGCACGCCCACGGCGCCGGCCTCGCTTTCACGTACATCGAGGAGCCGAGGGGCCGCCTCGAGCGCAACGTCCGCGAGCTGGTCGCCACGCTGGGCGGCGACTTCCAGATGTTCCCCTGCGACGTCACGGATGACGGCGCCATCGCCGCCACGTTCGAGGGGCTCCGAAGGGCCTGGGGCGGCCTCGATGTCGTTGCTCACTGCGTCGCCTACGCCGACCGCGACGACCTCAACCGCCCCTTCTCCGAGATCTCCCGCGACGGCTACAAGCTAGCGATGGAGATAAGCGCCTACTCACTCAACGTTGTCTGCCGCGCGTCCGCGCCGCTGATGCCCAATGGCGGCAGCATCATGACGCTCACCTACAACGCCGTCGAGCGCGCCGTCCCCGGCTATAGCGCGATGGCAGCCGCCAAGGCCGCGCTGGAAGTCGGCGTCCGCTATCTCGCCGTCGAGATGGGGCCGCGCAAGATCCGCGTCAACGCCATCTCCGCCGGCCCCGTTCGCACGCTCTCCGCCAGCGCCGTCAAGGGCATCTCGACGCTGCGCCAGTGGACTGAGCAAGCGGCCCCCCTGCGCGAGAACATCACCCTGGCCGATGTCGGTAACGCGGCGGTCTTCCTCGGCAGCGACCTCTCGCGCATGGTCACCGGAAACATCCTCTTCGTAGACAGCGGCACCCACGTCCTCGCCGGCCAGGTCGCCGCCATCCCGCCCTCGGAGGTGTGAGGTGTCGGGTGTCAGGTGTCAGAGGAGATGCCAAGTCATAACGCGCGGACACCTCGCACCTCACGGCTCGCACCTCAGAAGCTAAAGTCTTCGTCGTCGTCGCGGGGACGCTCTTCCGCCGGCTTGCCGAGGATCTCCTCGCGCAGAATCTGCTCCCCCCGCTTGCGGCGCGCCTCGCCGAGCCCGCGCAGCATGTCGATCACCTCGCCCATCCCTTCCATCTGCTCTGCCAGCTCCGGGTACGCGTCCAGCTCCTTGATGTCGACTTTGCCAGTGATGATGTCTTCCATATCGGGCGGTCCGGCCGGCTTCTTCTCCGTCTGCGTGCGGCCAGGACGGCGCCGCCGGAGTTGCGGCGGCGGCTCGGCGGGTAACTCGGTGACGTTTTCAGACCCCACGGGCATCGTCCGCATCGTGTGGATCGCCGTCTTCAGCCAGCGCTGTCCGCCCGGCGATAGCGTCGCGATGCGGCTTAGCAGGGCCGGATCGACGTTCTCGACTGTCGTTCTCTTAGCCATCGCCCTGCAATTTTACGTCAACTTCACCACAAACGGTAGACTCTCCTATTCAGAAAGTGCGGCCACGCCATTGGACACGAGCGGGCAGTTATCGCTGCGGACCTGATAACCGTCCCCCGTGCTGAGTTCGGCCACGAGGCCGATTCGCATAGGCTCGAACCCTACGACGACGCAGACCTTCGTCGTTGCCGCCGCGGCTATGGCTTCTCATTCCTTTTGCCGGCGACCTGCTTTTAAGTCCCACTATTGGTGCCCGGTGGCCGAATTCGGGCCTTAGTTCCCCTTAGGCAAACTCTAAGCCAAAGATACGCCTATCAGCCTTGCGATTTCGTGCTACTTTCCGATTCTCAGCAGCGACATGAACGCCTCCTGTGGGATATCCACGTTGCCCACCCGCTTCATTCTCTTCTTCCCTTTCTTTTGCTTCTCCAGAAGCTTCCTTTTGCGGGTGACGTCGCCACCGTAGCATTTCGCCAGCACGTTCTTGCGAAGCGCCTTCACCGTTTCCCGCGCGATGATCCGGCCGCCGATCGCCGCCTGTATCGGCACCTCGAACATCTGTCTCGGGATCAGCGATCGCAACTTCTCCACCAACTGGCGTCCCTGCTTCTGCGCGAGGTCGGCGTGGATCAGCACGCTCAGCGCGTCCACGGGCACGCCGTTCAGCAGGATGTCCACCTTGACCAGCGGCTCCGGACGGTAGTCGGACATCGAATAGTCCAGCGAGGCGTATCCTTGCGTCCGCGACTTCAGCTCATCGTAGAAATCGACCAGCATCTCGGACAGCGGCAGCTTGTACTCCAGCAGCACGCGTCGCTCGCCCCGCTTGGCGCGCCCGTCGTGCTCCAGATAGTCGATCTTGCCGGACGTCCCGCGCCGGCCCGTGACTAGCTCCATGATCAAGCCGATGTAGCGGTCCGGGCTGACAATCGAGACGTTCATCCACGGCTCGCGAATCTCTGCGATCTTGCTCGGATCGGGCATCTGCGCCGGCGAGTCCACCTCGATCTCCGAGCCGTCGGTCAGCAGCACGCGGTACTCCACTGAGGGCGCGGTGGCCAGCATGTCGAGCCCGTACTCACGTTCCAGCCGCTCCTGGACGATGTCCATGTGCAGGAGGCCGAGGAAGCCCGCGCGGAACCCCGGTCCCAGCGCGACCGAGTTTTCAGGCTGGTAATTGAGCGAGGCGTCGTTCAGGTGCAGCTTCTCCAGCGCGTCCCGCAGCTCCTCGTACTCCTCAGAGTTCGTCGGGTAGAGCCCCGCGAACACCATCGACTTGGCCGGCTTGTAGCCCG
This sequence comes from Chloroflexota bacterium, assembly GCA_036732045.1. GTDB lineage: Bacteria > Chloroflexota > Dehalococcoidia > SM23-28-2 > RBG-16-64-32 > DATKKM01. The sequence continues at coordinate 4,604 of DAINDD010000018.1, read as the reverse complement.
GCAGCGGTTCCGGCGCGGGCGCGGCTTCATCCGTCACTGTATCGCCTACCCGGCAGTCCCGCACCGTCTTCAGGCCCGTCGCCACGTAGCCCACCTCGCCCGCCTCCAGGCCGTCCGTCGGACTGAAGTTCGGGCGGAACGTGCCAGTCTCCAGCGGTTCGACTGTCCGCTTCGTCTGCATCAGCCGCAGCTTCTCTTTTCCGCTGATTCGGCCATCCATCACCCGCACGTAGGCGATCACCCCTTTATAGGAGTCGTACTTCGAATCGAAGATCATCGCCCGCAGCGGCGCAGCCGTGTCCCCGGTGGGGGCCGGCACCCGCGCAACGATCGCCTCCAGCAGTTGGCCGATGTTCGTGCCTTCCTTGGCCGAGACGTAGATCACCTCGTCCGGCCGGAAGCCGATCACGGCGGCGATCTCCTCCGCCACCCGCTCTGGCTCGGCGGAGACGAGGTCGATCTTGTTGACGACAGGGATGATTTGCAAGTTGAGGTCGAGCGCCATGTAGACGTTGGCCAGTGTCTGCGCCTCGATCCCCTGCGAGGCGTCCACCACCAACAGCGCCCCCTCGCAGGCCGCCAGCGCCCGCGACACCTCGTACGTGAAGTCGACGTGGCCCGGCGTGTCGATCAGGTTCAGCTCGTAGGCCTGCCCATCGCGCGCCTCGTACGGCATACGCACGGCCGCCGCCTTGATCGTGATCCCGCGCTCGCGTTCCAGGTCCATCGTGTCCAGCACCTGCTCCGACATCTGCCGGGCCGGGATCGTCCCCGTCAGCTCCAGCAGGCGGTCAGCCAGCGTCGACTTACCATGGTCGATGTGCGCGATGATGCAGAAGTTGCGAATATGAGACTGGTCCATCGTTCTAAGGGTCGAGGGTCAGGGGTCGAGGGTCAAGGAGGCCCGGTGGTTAGGGGTTAGGGGGCGGGAGTTTGGCAAAACTAGGCACAAAGAGAGCGACGTCAAGTTCGCGGACAACCGGAGCTAATTGCCGGCGGCAGCAATTGCATCATCTAGGGCTCTGATATCGATCACACCGTTTGTAGTGAGTAGGTCGACAAGGGAGATTCGAAGAGCGTAGCTTGCGATTCGCCGCGCCGGCGTCGTGGAGTCAGGATGATCGCCATGTACCAAGGCCGATCGTACTCCGTACGAAGTCTTCAATGCGTGAAATAAGAACTGGCGATCGCCCGCGCCACGACCCACGTAGCGCGCAATGCGCATTGCAGCCTTGTAGGTAATCTCGCCGGATCAATCGCCGAAGAGGGCCTCAAGACCAATCCAATGATCAATTAGGGCGTCGTCGCGACCGCTGCCATAACCACGGCTGAACCGTGCAAGACCCATTCGGGTCCGGTCGTGGTCGGTAGCGAGCGCTGCGGTGTGCACAAGTTGCGCAGTTGGCACCATGTAACTAGGGAAATGGAGCTTGTCCTCGTCAGCCGCCTCGTACGGCTCAGCACGAGCAAGCCCGTACTGCCCTGTCAACGAGCCCGCCAAATCTGGCTGGAAGAATGTGGCGTCAGACAGGAACACGTACTTATCCCCTACAAGCCGCAGACAGATCTCGACGCTAAGGCGAAGGCGATCCGCATACATATAGGCTTCCACGTAAGGGTTAGGAGGTGCCTGCACTACTAAGAACCAAGGCATCTCTAAGCCTTGGAGATCGTGCCATGGCTTTTCCGCTGGGGAAGCGTATGAGATCGGACGCAACCCCGGCTCGTCGCGGACCCGCGCATGGTCTCGACGTCTTCTTTGGTCAGGCGGCGGATCTCGCAGTTAGCCAAACGCAAATGAGGAATTTCACTTATGAACCAGTGAACTCGGAACATCCACGTTGAGGCGTTTTCGTCGGACCACATCTTCGGCGAACGCGAGAATGCGGCTTTAGTGCGATCCGGCGCGAAGGGGTCGGGTACCCGTGGTTCCTTCGTCTTCCTTGCCATCAGTCTTTCCCCTGCAATGTCCTAGCGTCTCCGCGCTCCAATTCTAGCAACAGATGAGGTGCCTACGCGGCAGAGGAAGTCGGTCGGGGTGTCACACCTTTATACGCAACTGCTACCAGCGTCTCACCGTGCGTTAACCCACGCAGGCCCCCGCACCAGCTAATCTACGACTGTAACAAAGCGACGCGTTTGTACCCCCTCACGCGACGCCGAAAATCGAGCCGGTGGTTGGTCGGACCACCGGCTCGAAGCATTTCCGGGCCCCTCCACGGCAGACCAGCGCCGCGTTGACCCTCCCGCACATACGCTGCTAGACTGGCCTTCGATTTATGTCGCCAACCGCGTCGCCTAGCCTTCGCTGTCCCTTGTGCCCGGTTTCCAGTTCCCAAGGAGCCCCATGCAGACTACCGTAGTCGGAAACTACCCCAAGATCCCCAACAAACCCCGGCCCGCCCGCCTGCGCAACGCCATCAACAAGCGTGACCGCGGCGAACTCACCGACGCCGAGCTGGCCACCGTGCGCGACGAGGTGACCGCCGAGGTCATCGCAGAGCAGATCGAGGCCGGCATCGACATCATCACCGACGGCCAGGTCCGCTGGGACGACGACCAGACCTACGTCGCCGGCCGGTTCAAGGGCATCGAGATCGGCGGCCTTCAACGATACCTGGACACCAACACCTACTACCGCCAACCCGAGGTCACCGGCGAGATCAAGCTCGACAAGCCGGTCCTCGCTGGTGACTGGAAGTTCGCCCAGTCCAAGAGCAGCCGCCCCGTCAAGGCGATCGTCCCCGGCCCCTACACGCTCGCCGCTCTCTCGCTCGACAAGCACTACAAGAGCCGCTCGAGGCTCGCCCTCGCCTTCGCCGAAGCGCTGCGCGGCGAGGTCGACGCGCTCGTCGCCGCCGGCTGCAAGCACGTGCAGGTCAACGACCCGGTCATCGTCTTCAACAAGGACGACTACGCCATCTTCCGCGACGCCACTACCCGGCTTCTCGACGGCGTCAAAGGCGCCGAGACCGGCGTCTACACCTGGTTCAGCGACTGCGCCGGCATCCTCGGCCCGATGCAAGAGTTGCCTGTCGACGTCATCGGCCTCGACTTCGTCTGGGGCAAAGCCAACTGGGATGCGCTCGAGGGCTTGAAGTTCGAGAAGAAGCTCGGATTCGGCATCGCCGACGCCCGCAACACACGCTTGGAGTCCGCCCGCGACATCGCCGAAGCGATCAAGCGCGTCAGCGACCACGTGCCGCCGGAGCGCCTCTACGTCAACCCTTCTTGCGGCCTGGAGTACGTGCCACGCGAGACGGCATTCGATAAACTCAAGGTGCTGGCCGAAGGTGTCCGCCTCGGCGAAGGAGTACCAGCGTAATGGTCACAAAGCAAACGCAAACCGCAAACCAGTCGAAGCAGAGCGCCACGACGTCACTTATCACGACGGCCGTCGGCAGCTACGCCAAGCCAGACTACCTCACGAAAGCCCGAGCCGACTTCGCCAGAGGCACCATCGACCGCGCCGAGCTCGACAAGCTCGAGAAGAAGGCGACGGAGTACTGGATCCGCATCCAGGAGCAGATCGGCCTCGACGTCCTCGTCCACGGCGAGATGGAGCGCGGCGACATGGTCGCCTACTTCTCCGGCGAGGAGGGAGGCAACCCGATCAAGGGCATGAAGCTCGGCGGCCTCGTCCGCTCCTACGGCAACCGCTACTACCACAAGCCAATCATCTTCGACAAGCTAGCCTGGCCCGGCCCCATGACTGTCGACATGTGGAAGTACGCTCAGGGCCTCACCGACCGCCCAGTCAAAGGCATGCTGACCGGCGCGTACACGATGGTCGAGTGGTCGTTCGACGAGCACTATCCTTCGCACCGCGACGCCGTGCTCGACATGGCGTTCGTCATCCGCCGTGAGGTCGAGGCGCTGGTCGAGGCCGGTGCGCGGTACATCCAGATCGACGAGCCGGCAATCCACACTCGCCCGGAGGAGGACTTCGACCTCGCCGTCGAATCGATGCGCGTCACCGTGGAAGGTATCGACGCTGAGTTCCACACCCACATTTGCTACGGCGAGGTCGAGAAGATCTACCCGGCCATGCTGCGGCTGGACGTCAAGCAGATCCACCTGGCCTTCAAGAACACCGACTTCGCCTACCTTGACCTGATCGACAAATACGGCTACGACGACGCCAAAGACCTCGGCGTCGGCGTCACCGACGTCCACACCCGCTTCACCGAAGACGTCGAGGACGTCAAGGACGGCATTCGCCGCACCCTCAAGCGCCTGCCGCCGGACCGCCTCTGGATATACCCTGACTGCGGCCTCAAGACCCGCACCGTGGAAGAGAGCGAGGCCAAGCTCCGGGTCATGGTCGACGCCGTCCGCGACATCAAAGGCGAGCTGGGAATCTCGTAGCGGCTAGCGGCCCGATCTGCGTCCGCGACGCGCTAGTGGTCCTGCTGACCCAGCCCGGCCCGCCCTGGTCGATCCCTTCTGGCTGTCCCGCCCCGTAGCGGTGAGATGTCACGGGCTGGACGGCCGAACTCGTGCACCTCTGATCTCGTTCAGATAGATCCCGGACACCTGCGTTTAACATTGTATGAGAGTATTTGGCCTGAACATCCCGAACGGAGTAAGTAGTGTTCACCCCA
>DAINDD010000017.1:35192-43297 GCA_036732045.1 Chloroflexota bacterium | reverse complement strand
GATGATGCAGTCGATGAACTTCACGCTCTGGCTGGGCTGACGCCCGATGCTTCCTTGACCCGCGCGTTTTCGTTTGCATAAAATCCAGTTGTCCGCCGCGGGCGGACGTTTTCGTCCCACCCCCGTAAGTTAGAGGCGGTCCATGTTCGTCATTGGTCTCACCGGCGGTATCGGCACAGGCAAATCGACCGTTGCCCAGGTCCTGCAAGAGCAAGGGTTGCCCGTCCTCAGCGCAGATCTTGTCGGCCACGAGGTCTACCTGCCCGGCCGGCCCGGCTACCACGAGATCGTCAAGGAGTGGCCGCAGGTCGTCTCGCCGGACGGCACCATAGATCGCAAGAAGCTCGGCGCGATCGTCTTCGCTGACCCGAAGGAGCTGGCCAAGCTCAACTCCATCACGCACCCCCGGATGAAGGGGATGATGCGCGAGAAGCTGGGTGAGCTCGACAAGAAGGGCGAGAAGGTTGTTGTGCTGGAAGCGGCACTGCTCCTGGAAGCGCGCTGGGACGACCTGGCCGACGTGATCTGGGTAACCGCCGCACCTCCCGAGACGGCCGCGAAGCGCGTCGCCGAGCGCAGCGCCCTCGACCCTGATCGGGTGATGGAGCGCATCCGGGCGCAGATGTCCACCGAAGAGCGAATGAAGCGCGCGAACGCCGCAATTGATACGAGCGGCGACATGGAAAGCACCCGCCGTCAGACGTTGGAGCTCTGGCAGGAGTTGGAGAAGCGCCTGGGCTAATCGTCAAGCACGTGGCGTTACGGGTATGCTAGAAGCACGAAGATGACAACCGAACCTACCTTCAGGCAATACGCGATCGAAGAATACGTCGTCACCGCGGAGCCGTTCTACGAGCCGGTGAAGGACGAGATCGAGCTGTTTGAGTCGGCCTACGCCGAGAAGATCCCGGTCCTGCTCAAAGGCCCGACGGGATGCGGCAAGACGCGCTTCGTCGAATACATGGCGTACAAGCTCGGCAGCCCTGTCAGCGTGATTCGCGAAGCAGACGGCAACGGTTCGCACGCCGAGGAAACCGGGCGCCAGTTGATCACGGTGGCCTGTCACGAAGACCTGACGGCGTCGGACCTCGTGGGGCGCTACTTGCTGGAAGGCGATTCGACGCGCTGGATCGACGGCCCGTTGACCCGCGCGGTGAAGGCGGGCGCCATCTGCTATCTGGACGAGATTGTCGAGGCGCGCAAAGACACAACGGTGCTGATTCACCCGTTGACCGACCACCGGCGCCTGCTGCCGATCGAGAAGCTGGGCCAGATCGTCGAGGCCAAGGACGGGTTCCTGCTTGTCATCTCCTACAACCCCGGCTACCAGAGCGCGCTCAAGGACCTCAAGCACAGCACTCGCCAGCGCTTCATGTCGGTCGAGTTTGGCTATCCGCCGCGCGATCTGGAGGCAAAGATCATCGCGCACGAGTCCGGTGTCAGCGACAGCATCGCGATGGAGCTGGCCAAACTCGGCGAGAAGGTGCGGCACCTGAAGGAGCACGGCCTGGCCGAGGGCGTCAGCACGCGCCTCCTGATCTACGCCGGCAAGCTGATCCACCAGGGTATTTCGCCGCGCCGGGCCTGCCAGGTCGCCGTCATCTGGGCACTTACCGACGACCGCGACGTCCAGCGCAGTATCGAAGAGGTAGTGTCTTCGATTTTCGAATGACGCCGCACAGTCGTTCTGAGCGCCCGAAGAATCTGTGCTCGAGCATGCTCGCACCAGCGAAGAACCGTCGGGACTCTGCCACGATAGCGCTTTCGCGGAGTCGCGCAGGCTTAGAGGTGACGGCGTCGCGGCACCCGACAGACCGTTCGCTGCGCTCGAGGGTGACAACTGACTATGAATGACGAACGCCAGAAAATCTACGCCTACTACGACAAGCAGCTCACGCCCTTCTCGACCAGTCTCGTCGCCGAATTCCGCAAGGCGGCCGACACCGTCGGCGACCAGCTGAGCGACGACGAGCTTAAGGCTTGGGCGGAAGACGGGCTCGAGCTTGCCAAGCAGTCGTGGCGCTCCTGGGAGGCCGCCGGCGAGTACTATCGGGTAACGCCGCAGCTCTTGCCGATGCTGGGCAGCCAAGGGTTCCAGCGCTGGGCCAGACACGGCCGTGAGTTAGCCGAGCTGTCCTCTGCATTGGCCGCGTCGTACTTCCGAGCGTCGCCGGGCACGCTGCCGCCGATCACACTGGCGCGGCTGTCCGACTGGATGGCCCTGGGCCGGATGCTCTACAAAGGGACCTGGCGCTCGGCCTCGCTTGCCGTGCAGTTTTTTGACGGCAGTCCTCAGCTCTTCGCCAAGCTGAGCGTCGAAGAAGCGCGCATCCTCGTCCGCTTTGTCGATGCGCTGTGCGATCGCTCGTACGATCTCGCCTCGCACTGCCTGAGCATCGCCGCCGGTGCCCTCGATCCGCTGACAGGCGAGGACCGGGCGGCGTTCCTGACGTTCGCCGAAGCGCTGGCCTCCACCGGCTGGGCGGACGCCCGCTCTTACCTGGAGAAGGGGCCGGGCCTCCTCGCTCACATCCAGCAGTTGCAGCGCGGTCGCTTCCTCAATCTCTCGCGGGAGCTTGCACGCCGCGAGGGCCGGCAGGCTTTCACATTCTTTGCGGACGCCGCGCGCGCCCTGGCCAAAGTTGATCAGGAATCGCACGGGTTGCTGCTTTCTCTCGCCGAAGACCTCGTCGTGCGCTCGCCGCTGGCAGCCATGGAGTTTCTGAAGACGGCATCCCACGTCCTCGACCGCATCCCGATCGACACGATCGCGGAGTGGCACAACGAAGGCAGTGCTCTGCTCGACCAGAGCATCGAGGGCGGTGAGGCCTACTTCCGCATGGAGTCGAGCCGCGGCGAGGACGTGCTGGAGTCGCTTTCGTCGCGCGTCGAGCTCAGCAAGGTCGCCGACATCCTACGCATGTACGGCAAAGCGCTGACCGGCGCCGACGTCGCCGTGCACTCAGCGGAGGCGCTCGCCGAGAAGGGCATCGGCTGGGTCGAAACGGAGGCGCCTTCGACAGAGGGGAGCGCGATCTTCCTACCACCGCACATCGAGGAGTTCGGCGACAAGGACGCCAACTTCCGCGTCTACAAAGTCTACTGCACGCACCAGGCCGGCCACCTCGAGTTCGGCACGTTCGAGTTCGCCTTCGACGCTGAAGGCGGGGTTTTTTCACCGCTACGCCACGCGCTGGAAGAACAGCGCATACGGCCGGCCGGGGGGGCGCCGCCGCCCGTCGATTCCGACGGTCACGTCGATGCGGGCGAAGCGCTGCCGGTGGCCCACCAGCCGCTTACGGACATGGAGCGCTTCTTCGACCTCTTCCCGGACCGCCGCCTGGCCTCCGACCTCTTCGCCATCGTGGAGGACGCCCGGATCGACGTGCTGATCCGCAAGGAGTACGGCGGCATCCGCCTTCCCTACGGCCAGCGCCAGGAGCGCGAGCTCGGCCGCCGCCCGGAAGTCGAAGGGATGCCGCTGCGGCAGGCGTTCGTCGAGAACATGGTCCGCGCCAGCCTCGGTGGCCTCGAGCACGTGCTCTGGCCGCAGCAGCTGATGGCGATTATGCACGAGGCGGTCGGCGTCGTCGGCACGCTGCAGTCCGCGGCAAGTGGGCAGGCGACCGTTGAGGACTCCGCCGAAGCCACGCTGCGGTTGTACCAGCTCGCCGAGAAGATCCCGAACCTCTTCCCCGAAGACCAGCTTGAGGATTGGATGGAGTACGACCAGGAGAACGTGAGCGTCTCCCCGATGTCCGCCGACTCGCTTGGCAATGACGTCAACATGGACATGCCGCAGGGCGAGCCCGTCCCCTACGAGAGCCCGCAGCCGGTCGACTTCCGCGGCGAGTTCAAGCCGGAGACCGTGCAGCTCCTGATGAAGCTGCGGCAACAGCGCAACGACAAGGAGAACGCCTCGCCACTTTCGCCGGAGCAGCTCAAGCAGATGCTGGAGAAAAGCGTCGAGATCACGATCTCCGACATGGCCGAAGCGGACCTCACACAGTCGTCGGAGCTCTTCCTGACGAACCTGATCAAAGAGCTGAACCAGCAGCAAAAGCAGGACAAGGCGCAGAAGCCGCAGCCGATGCCGCTGAAGGATGGACAGCCGGTGACGGGCCTCAGCACCGAGGACGATGACCACGAGCTGGCCAATGAGCCGAAGTACTTCTTCTACGACGAGTGGGACTTTCGCGCCGGGGATTACCGTCCGCGTTGGTGCCGCATCGTCGAGTACAACGTCGGCGAGGGGTCTGCCAGTTACTACGAGCAGACGCTTTCGCGCTACGCCTCGCTGGTGGGCCAGACGCGACGCCAGTTCGAGCTGTTGCGCCCCGAAACGTTTCGCAAGATCAAGCGCCTTTATGACGGCGAGGACATCGACTTCGACGCCGTCACGGAGTACGCCGTCGAGCGCCGCGCCGGCGTGACGCCGACCGACAAGATCTACTGGCGCCGCAACAAGATCGAGCGCGAGGTGAGTGTCGCCTTCCTGCTGGACATGAGCGCTTCGACGGACGAAGAGATCGCCAAGCACGAGCGCAAGTACCAGCAGGACGAGTTCGACGACGATCCGCGCCGCTACTTCTCCTGGTGGATGGCCCGCCGCGCCCAGGAGCTGCTGACGCCGCCCAAGCGCATCATCGACCTGGAGAAGGAGAGCATCGTCCTTCTGATCAAGGCGCTGGAGACGATCGGCGATAGCTACGGCATCTACGGCTTCTCAGGCTACGGGCGCGATAACGTGGAGTTCTACGTGGTTAAAGACCTCGAAGAGCAGTTCGGGGAGGTCGTCAAACGCCGCATCGACAAGATCGCGCCAGTCCGCTCGACGCGCATGGGCCCGGCGATCCGCCACGCCACCGCCAAGCTAGAGGCGCACGACTCCAAGGTGCGCATCCTCTTCCTGGTCTCCGACGGCCGCCCGCAGGATCACGGCTACGGCCGCGACCGCACAGAGAAGGAGTACGCCATCCACGACACTCACATGGCGCTGATCGAGGCGAAGCGGAAGGGGATGGTGCCGTTCTGCCTGACGGTGGACCGCTACGGCCACGATTACCTGAAGACGATGTGCGCCGACATCGGCTACGAGGTGGTCCCTGACATCGAGTCTCTGCCGAGCCGGATCACGACGCTGTACCGTCAGCTGACGGCTTAGCGCAGCGCTCAACACTCACCGCTCAGTGTTCGGCGGTCAAGGCTGGGTCAGGCAGGCTTTGCAGGCGTCGGCGTTGCCAGGCAGGCCGATTGCCGAGCGTGGCTCGCAATCATACCGAGCATGAAGCGAAAGTCCGAGACGCCGTGCTGGTCAAGATAGTTCTGAGCCCTGCCACAAGCATCCCTCAGCGTGAAGAAATTGGGGAATTGTGCCGACCAACCGTCGTTGAAGCCGGCGATATCGATGCGGGCGCCTACCAGCACCACACCCTCGGCCTCTCTCAATGCCAGCCAACTTTGGCCCAGGCCATCCCACCACTCCTTGTCGACGATCACCGCGATGTACTTGCCGGGGTCGGCCGCCTTAAGCTCCTCGGGGTTCGAAACAACTGTAATGCCGGCCTGGTTTATGAGGTCCGGCGCAGAGATCAACGGCGAGCCGTCGTCGGGCGGAAGGTAGTAGACGGGTCCCGGTAGGATGCCCGCCAGCGATTGAGTGCTGGGCGATTCACCGTTGCCGGAGCGGGAGACTCCCCACGCGAGCAGCGCCAGCCCGGCAACGGCTGCCGCGACAACGCCGAGGCTGGCGACGCCCAGGATGATTCGGCCGAACGAGCGGTCGTGCCCCGACTGCCACGCCGCGGCTTCTTCCCGCGTGGCGACGCCGAGCTTCGAGAGGATTTCAGCTACGTGGGTCTTGGCCGTCTCGAAGCCGATGTTGAGGCGCTCGGCGATCTGTTCGTTCGTTAGGCCGTGGCGGATAAGGGCGAGGACGTCCTGCTCGCGCGGTGTGAGCACGTCAGGATGGCGCGGCCTGCCCCTCTGGCCCATGGTGAGGCGAGCGTAGCACTGGCGCGCGGCGATTTACATCCCCCGCTCTCGGGAGGCCTGTGTAGGGGCGCTGCTCGCCGCGCCCAAACGCTGGACGCACGAAAGGCATCGGTACCGTGTGCCATTCGCCTCTTTCGAAGTAAGCAAGCGTGCGGGCAGTCTAGGGTACGTGACATTTAACCGAAACATCCATCATCGGCGCTCGATTCGGCTGACCAAATACGATTACGCTTCGCCCGGGTACTACTTCGTCACGATCTGCACGGAAGGCCGCGACCTGACGCTCGCCGAGCCAAGAGCCCGCGAAATCGTCGCGGAGACATGGCTCGCATTGGCGGATCGGTTCTTGAACGTGAGTCTCGACGAGTTCGTCATGATGCCCGATCACGTACACGGGGTAGTCGTGATCACTAAGGCTGGAGGGGCGAGCCTGGGCAAGATATTGCGTGCTTTCAAATCGATTAGCGCGATTGCTGTCAACCGAGCGCCTGACCGCCACGAGAGACCCGTGTGGCAGCGGAACTACTACGAGCGGATCATCCGAAACGAGCGAGAGCTGATTGCCGTGCGTGAATACGTTCGCGCGAACCCGGCGAAGGCGCATTGTCATCCGCAGGAGCCCGAGTTTTAGGTGAGGCGAAGCGTCCATAGGGCGCGGCAAGCGGGCGCCCCTACGACGGCGCGCGGGCCAACAGCGAGCGCCGCAGCAAGAACAGCGCCGTCGTTACCGCGCGGCGCTTGTTGGCCACGCGGCCGAGGTTGATCGTGTAGGAGAGCGGCTCCGCGTCCGCCTCAGGCGGATGGACGGCGACGTGGAGGGTGCCGGGCGGCTTGCCTTCGACGGGCTCGCCGCCAGTGATGCCCGTGACGCCGATACCGTAGTCCGCGCCGAGGTTTTCTCGCGCGGCGCGGGCCATGTCGCAGGCGACCTCGCTGCTGATCACACCGTGCTGCTCGATCAGCTCGCGGCTGACCCCGAGCGCTACCTTCATCTCGGTGGCGTAGGAGACGTAGCCGCCGCGGAAGTAGTCGGACGCGCCGTCGACATCGGTGATTGTGGAGGCGAGGAGGCCGCCGGTGCACGACTCCATCGTCGCCAGAGTCAGGCCACGGTCGCGCAGCATTGCGCCGATCGCGCCCTCCAGCGACTCGTCGTCGACGCCCCAGACGATCGCGCCAAGGAGCTTGCGGGCCTCCGCCTCAGCCGGGGCGATCAGCTCGCGTGCCTCTTCGCGGGTTGCCGCTTTCGCCCCGATGCGGACGTGGACGCCGTCCTGCTTCGCGTAGACGCCGATGCTCGGGTTCGTGCCGCCGGCCGAAAGCGGCGCGATCAGCTCGTCGAGCATGCTCTCGCCCATCCCGGCCGTCTTTAGCACGCGGGTGACGAGCACGCCTTTGCCGGCGATCTCGATCAGGCGCGGCTCGACCTCGTTCTCCCACATGCGGAACATCTCGTGGGGCACCCCGGGCATCGCGACGATGTAGCGGTCGCCCTTCTCCGGGTGGTTCTTCTCCACCCACCAGCCGGGCGCGGTGCCGCGCGGGTTGAGGATGGCGGAGGCAGACGGGACGAGGCTGGCTTGCTTGATGTTGCGTTCCGGGAACGTGAGGCCGCGACCTTCGAAGAAGCCGCGCAGCGCACGCGACATGTCTTCGTCGATGAACATCTCTTCGCCGAGGGCGGCGGCGATCGACTCGCGGGTCACGTCGTCATCGGTGGGGCCGAGGCCGCCGGTCATGATGACGAGATCGGAGCGGTCGAGGGCGCGCTCCAGGGTGTCGACGATGCGGTCGAGGTTATCGCCGACGACGGACTTGAAGTAGAGGTCGACGCCGAGGGCGGGCAGCCGCGCGGCGATCCAGGAGGCGTTGGTGTCGACGATCTCGCCGAGCAGGATCTCGGTGCCGACGGAGATGATCTCGGCCTTCATGGGGATAAGGGTCGCGGGTCGTGGGTCGCGGGTCAAGAGTCGCGAGCGAGGGAGGAAGGATGCATGGGGCGTCGGAACTATTGCCGCTCTCTGTGCGGCTGAAGAGAGTGACCAGGTTTGTTGCCGCCGTCGCGTTGTTGGCGCTTGCGGCGTTGCTCGCTGCCTGCGGGGGTAGAGGCT
>DAINDD010000017.1:0-35145 GCA_036732045.1 Chloroflexota bacterium | reverse complement strand
CGCCGGCAACAACGCCGCCGGCCACGCCGGCGCCATCGACCACACCTACGCCCACGCCGCTGGTTGCGCAGGACGAGGCGTGGTTGCGCGGCCTGGTGACCGGTATGAGCGACGGTCGGAGCGTCGATGGGCCGCTGATGATGGACGTGCAGGTGACCGACGACCTTCGTGGGCAGGCTCCGGGCGTGGGAGACACGGCGCGCGTCTTTGTCGCCTGCAGCTTCTGCATCCCGTGCCTTGGGCCAGTGGGGCGATGATATCGATACGGGCTACAACGTGGAGGTACTGGCGAAATGGGTGGAAGGCTATCTTTCGATCTGCGATTCGCCCGAGTTGTACGCCCGCCCGTTCGGGCCCACGCCAACGCCGAGCCAGCGGTACACCGGGCCGGCGACGCCTTCGCCGGAGCCTACCCCCTAGCCGCGCCGCCGTTTTTCGCGGCAGGCTTGCCGTAGGCGACGCTCATCTCCAGGAGCTCCGCCAGGTCGAACACCTGGACGCCGCGCTCATCGGCTTCGGGAACGCTGCCGAGGCCGGACTCGAACATCTGCATGCAGAAGGGGCAGGAGACGGCGATGACGTCGGCGCCGGTGGCCACGGCCTCCGCCGCGCGCACGTTGTTGATGCGCTCGCCGCGGCTCTCCTCCACCCACATGTGCGATCCGCCGGCCCCGCAGCAGAAAGTGCCCCGTTTGCAGCGCGGCATCTCGATCGACTTCACGCCCGTCGCGGCGAGGACGGAGCGCGGCTCGTCGATGATGTTGTTGTGGCGGGAGATGTAGCAGGGGTCGTGGTACGTCGTCGTCTTGCCGGCCAGGACGTTTGCCGTGGGCACGCCGGCGGCGATCGCGGGGTCCATCTGCTCGCTGCGGAGCTTGCCCTGCGCGATGAGTTCGGCCAGGAAGACAGAGTGGTGCATCGTCTCGAAGTTGCCGTCGAACTGTGGGTACTCGTGCTTGATCGTGTTGTAGCAGTGCGGGCAGTTGGCGATCACCTTCTGCACGCTCTTGGCCTTGAACACGTCGATGTTCTGCTGGGCCTGGAGCTGGTAGAGGTACTCGTTACCGAGCCGCCGCGCCGGGTCGCCTGAGCAGCCTTCCTCCATCGCCAGGACGCCGAAGCTGACGCCCGCCTGCAGGAACAGCCGCACAAGCGATTTCGTGACTTTGACGTTGCGCTCTTGCAGGGCGCCCGTGCAGCCGACCCAGTAGAGGTACTCCTGCGTCCCATCGAAGATCGGTGCAGTAACGCCCTCGGCCGCCAGCTCCTCGATCCAGGTTGTACGGGTGAGCTGGGTGCCGCGCCAGGGGTGGCCGCGCTGCTCGATCTGCTCGAGCGTGGACCGGGCGGTCTCCGGCATTTTCGTCTGTTCCATCACGAGGTAGCGCCGCATATCCATGATCGTTGGCACGTGTTCGATGAAGACGGGGCACTCCTCCATGCAGGCGCCGCAGGTCACGCAGTCCCAGATCGGCTCGAAGCCGACGCCTTCGATCAGCGGCGTGATGTGCTTTTCCTGCCCATTGCCGTTCGCGGCTGCCTTCGCGTGGCGTTTCCAGGGCGGCGGCGGTTCCTGCTCCTCCATCAAGTGCCGGATGTCGACGATGACCTGCTTTGGGGAGAGCAGTTTGCCGGTCAGGCTCGCCGGGCAGGCCGCCGTGCAACGCCCGCACTCTGTGCAGGTGTAGGAGTCGAGGAGCTGCTTCCAGGTGAAGTTGCGCAACTCGCCCACGCCGAACGTCTCAGCCTGCTCGATGTTGGGGATCGGGCTGAGGACGCCGGTCGGCTCGTGGCTGCGGAAGAGGATCTGCGGCGCGACGGTGAGCACGTGGGAGTGCTTGGAATACGGCAGATAGCAGAGGAAGGCCAGGAAGTCGGTCAGGTGGTTGTACCAGAAGAACGTGTTGAACGCTTCCGCCGTCCCTTGCGAGAGGCCGATCGTGTCCCAGAGCTTGTACATGCCGTACGCCAGGAACGACCAGCTCTTGTGATCGAAGGCCGCCGGATGCAGGTAGAACTCGAAGCTATTGAGCATGACGTCCGTGAACATCAAATAGCCGATGAAAAAGAGGATGATCCAGCCGTCCATGTTCAGCGTCATCCGCTTCGGCCGCCAGAAGAAGCGCTGGAACGCGGCCATGCCAACGCCGGCCAGGACGAGGACGTTGAACGTGTCCATCACGGGCCGCGTCAGGTCATAGACGATGCCGAGGTTGTTTTCGAGTGAGATGCTGTGGTCGACGCCGTTCAGGAGGAAGTTCAGCGTGCGGATCTGTAGGACGATGAAGCCCCACCAGATGAACGTATGGAGGATGCCGGAGTACCAGTATTTGGGCCGGACGACTCTCGCATTGCCGAGCAGCCAGGGGATTAGCCCCTCAACTCGCCAGAAGAGGTGATCGAGCCGGTTGATTGGCTTGGCCTGGAAGAACCAGCGGAAGCGAGTGGCGGCCGACCAGGCGAAGAACGAGAGGAATCCGGCAAAGAGGACGTAGAAGATGATGTTGCCGGGAAATTCATTCGCTGGTGTCATGCTGTCTCCTGGCGTAGATACGAAGACTTCTCTTCAGCGCGTGCCATCATAGCCACGCGCCTTCGACTCGGTCAATTTTGGCCGGGGATTGTGCATTGGAGACAACAAGACGGGGAGGTGAAGCTAAATGAGCGATGTCAACGCTGAAGGTTTTATACGGGGCGTCTGGGTAGTAACGCTGGCCCCTTTTCCAGTGCCGCAACGTCGAGTTCGCTTGGCCGGTAAGCGTAGAACTGAACAAGTCCGCAACTTGCGCAGAGATACTGCTTCAACGCAGTTCCCTTCTGAATCGTCGGGCGGTTCGTCTTCACGTCGTAATAGGGAATCCACGACGAAGCGCTGAAAGTCATGTCGATCTCGCAGAGTGGGCAAGTTGGCGTGGGCAGGGTGTCTGACATGATCGGGATTAGGGGCAATACTTCTGGACGAGGTTCTTGTACTCCTGAAGGACGAGGCCGCCAGCAACGGGAACACCGCCCTGTAGTACCGCTGCGCAGGCGGCTGATTTCGCATCTGCCGTTGCGACAGGCCCCGCTATCCCCTGTACACCCTGCGGCCCCTGTGCGCCGCTCGGCGATGCCCACCGCACGATGCCGTAGGTTATCGCGGCGTTGAGGGTGAGGACTAGCACAACGGCGAGGGCCAGATAACGGAGTCTCATCGTGCCGGGAGTATAGCAGGCAAGGGATCGCTGCTATATCCCTGGAAGCAACGGCTGCGCATGAGGCTGCGGCCGCTTACGGTGCGCTTGCGCGGTAGAAGGGTTTTCAATACGGCTGCGTCGATGTCTCGTAATCGAAGTACCTTCTTCATGAGCATTTCAGGCGGTAAGGGTGTGAATCCCGTTTCGTGAACGACGACCATCCCATCCTTGTGAGTGGCGAAGAACTCTCGCCAGTGTTCGCGCTGCACAAGAACCTTCCCTAGCGCCAGGAGTACGGGCTGGCCAGAATCCTTGCTAATTCGGATGACCTTGCCGCCGTTGTTGTAAATCTCTACGTAGAGTTCATACCGCGTCCCCCTATCGTCGTGTTTATCGTGGCAAACCATGATGCGCCGAAGTTTTCGAGCAAGTCGCAGCACTTGGGTGTCTGATCGAATAAGGGGATCATTGCGCGGCGCAAACTCCACTTGAAAGCCCACGACTGTGAGGAGCGGCTCTAGCTCAGGGTCAATATCAGCGTCCAGCAGCAGCCGTTCCAGTTTCGGAAACTGGCCGGCTGAGGAACGCTTCATAGTCGAGGGCTTTGGCAATTAGCTTCCTTGATAAGTGATATAACTTCGCGATTTGAGTGGGTGATTTTCCCTTCGTCTTAAGAGCCGCTATGACCGAGGTGGGGATGCGTGTATCGCGTAAGACTGGCTGCCCGCCCATCACGGCGGGATCAATCTGAACGTAGGGTCGGAAGTCTTGCGGAATGAGGATTGCGCCAGGTTCATCGAGCGTACGCAATTCCTCGAACAGATCGCCAAAGAAACGCTCTTCGAGTTTTTGGCCCATCTGTGTCGCCGCCGTGATTTGCCACTCGTCGGGCTTATCCGCAAGGATGCGGTTGCCAACAATGTAGACGTGAGCGTTGGCCCAACCCTGATTTGGGGGCCCAAGCCGATCAAATAGGTGTTCAAGTGCTGTGCTCATGGATTTTAGATCAATCTGATTCTCTCGGAGCGCACGTAGGATTTTCAGGATCGTCAGTTGTGCGTATGAGAACCCAACGTCCTCAACTTGACCGTCCTTGTTTTGAACGATTACGGCGGGTTGGATGATGTCCCGCTCACGCCAGTCATAGAGCGTCCTTAATGGGATGCGCGCCAAGCGCGATACCTGAGCCGTCGAATAGAACCCCTGCCATTCAGCCATGACGAATTACCTCCGCGGTGATACGATTTGCGCGGAGGTCGGAAGTAGGCCCCGCTAGCACGGGTTCTGACTCAACTGGGTTATCAAATTAGAGCGAGTATACAACCTTGCCGGACAAACACGCGGATACGTCTGGCAGCCTGTATCCACTGACACTCGAGCAGGTGATCACAGGCCTTCGCAGTCGCGTAAGGATTCTCAGGCTGCGGAGTCTGGCAGTATCAGGTCAGACGCTTCCCGGAAACCGCCCGGAAGGCATCTCTAAGCGGCCCTCGTCGGAAATCTTCGCTACAGACGCTAACAACGGTGCGAGCGATGAGAACGGCCGGGCGATAAGACCGGCCGTTTCGTTGCTTGGCGATCTGACCTAAAGCGGCAGCACTGAGGCGTCGTAACCGTCCGCGATGTACATCTCCCGTATGGCCGCCGTTAGCGTCTCGATCGTCTCGTACTCGTCTTTCGGGAGGCGTTCCAGCATGGCGATGACCTCGTGGTCGAGGCCGCCCTTGTCGCGGGCGCGCTCCAGTATCTCCAACTTTGAGGCAGGGAATTCGACCCCTTCGAGGGCGCGGTCGTACTCTCCGCGCTGGGCCGCCGGCTCACCTTTGCCTTGCATTCCGTCCTAGACTATCGCGGCCGTTACGGAGCGCTGTCAACGCTGATCAGACGGCTGTTTGTTCTTGGATCACGCGCGCCCGGTGCTGCGTTCCGCTAGAATCCGACCGTGATAACAGACGTACACCACGTCGGCATCGCGGTGCGAGACCTGGACGAAGCGCTCGGACTGTTCCGCGACACGCTGGGCTTGCCGTGCGTAAAGCAGGGCGAGATGCCGGCGCGTGGCGTGCGCGTGGCCATGCTGGCCGCCGGCCGCAGCTATCTGGAGGTCATCCAGCCGCTGGACGAGCCGTCGCCTTTCGCGAAGTTCATCGCGGAGCACGGGCAGGGGTTGCACCATGTCGCGCTGTGGAGCACCGATGTCGCGGCAGACGTGGCCAAG
Source organism: Chloroflexota bacterium (assembly GCA_036732045.1). Taxonomy (GTDB): domain Bacteria; phylum Chloroflexota; class Dehalococcoidia; order SM23-28-2; family RBG-16-64-32; genus DATKKM01. Next base: position 29,751 of record DAINDD010000017.1, on the reverse strand, counting down.
CTGCGGGACCTTGGCGTGTCGCTCGAAGACCGCGAGCCGCGGGCCGGCTTCACGGGCCAGCTAAGCTATTTGCATGCCTCCGCGTTTGAAGGCGTGCAGATCGAGGTCGTGGAACCGGAGGCGGCGCTGGCGGGCGACAATCCAGAGCCTGCCCTGAGCGCGGCGACAGCCGCAGTCGAAGGGACTGGACACATTACTCGCATCGACCACGTTGTGCTGCGCGTGCCTTCGGTGACTGCGGTGAGCGAGCATTTCGACTCGTGGTTCGGGGTGCCGACGAAGCGCACGATGGAGCGCGGAGAGCAGGCGTTTGCCTTCATGCGTCCTGGCGACGTGGTGATCGAAGTGATCGGCCCCAAGTCTGGCGGCGATTCTGGATCGGGCCGAATCGCCGGTCTTGCCTTCGAAGTGAAGGGGATCGATGCGCTGACGGAGCATTTGCGCGCCAGGGGCTACCCGATCGGCGAGCCGCACCCGGCGCTGCAGGGCGGGCGGATCGTGAGCGTGCACCACACCGGAGCGTGCGGTGTGCCGGTGGCGTTCATCGACTTTACGGGGTCGCCGGGGTCTCGATAAGACACTCGCCTCCGAGCTGCATCAGAGACGGCCTTCGGGGCGAGCCCTATACTCGATGCACCACATTCGACAGGGGGACAGTCGCTATGAAATGCACCAACTGTGGGTCTGAGATGATGAAATTCGACGTGCATTGCGCCCAATGCGGATCGCACCCGTCGGCACAGCCAGACGAAAGCCAATTGGCGGAACTAGGAATGACTGTGGAGTATGAGCAGGCAAACGAGCAGCAGCCGTCCGGACGACGGTCTGACGCTACTGCCATCGCATCTGGAATGGGTCGAGTCGTGGGTGCGGTCACGGTGGGCGCGGTAAGCGGGGCTGTGTTCTTCATCCGATCGCTGGTCGGGCAGACTGTCGCCACGACTCCGGAGGAAGTGCACCAACAAAACACCATCGAGCGGGCGATTCGCAACTCCAAACGTTAATCGGTCGAGACAATGCGAGAAGCAACGAATGACTAAGTGGGAATACGCGCACGTTACGACCCTGAATAACGGCTCTGCCGAGGTCGTGACCCGGGTAAATGGGCAGATACAAGACTTTGAAAGGCAACCGACTCTTGTTTCTCAGGTGCTGAACGAGATGGGAGACGTAGGGTGGGAACTCTGTGATGTGCGGGAGGAATTGCCCCCCTCATCAAAGGCGATGGTCCCTCGTTTCATGAGGACGTACTGGCTGAAGAGAGTGAAAGAAGGTTGATGGAGCCGCATACGGCTAGACCATCACCCGTGTCGGAGCGTCAATGGAAGGAACCCTAACATGGACATTACCGACAGGTTGGAATCCTATCTGTGCCCGAAATTCGAGATCGCGGTGATGACGTTGAGATTGACGCGGAGGGGGCTCGAACCCAAGGATAAGCAGCTCATGATTGAGTTCTGCAACAAGGGCTATGAACTAATCTCCGTGGTAACTCAGACTCCCGGCGCGTCGTTCTTGCTCTTCTTTCAGCGCCAAACCCAATAAGGCTGGGGCCGCGCACGTGGCGGTAAACTTGACTTAGCGTCTGCTAGAATGTGGTCGCCCTAGACCAGAAGACCTTGAAGGAGGCAGAGATGCGAGAAGTAGTAATCGTCCAGGCCGTGCGCACGCCGATGGGCCGGCGCAACGGAGTTCTCTCTGGCATTCACCCCAACGAGCTCGGCGCGAAGGTGCTGAACGAAGTCGTCAAGCGCGCGGGCATCGAGTCCGGCATGGTCGAAGACGTCGTCTTTGGCTGCGTCGACCAGGTCGGCGAGCAGGGCGCGAACGTCGCCCGCAACGTGCTGCTCACGGCCGACTTTCCGTACACCGTCCCGGCGACGAGCGTCGACCGCCAGTGCGGCAGCGGCCAGCAGGCAGTCCACTTCGCGGCGAACCTGATCTCGTCCGGCGTCTGCGACATAACGATCGGCGGCGGCGTCGAGTCGATGTCGCGGGTGCCCCTGGGCGTCAACATCATGCAGGGCCCCGGCGCGCCGTTTACCCCGGCGCTGATGGAGAAGTACCCGCTGACGCCGCAGGGCATCTCCGCCGAGGAGATCGCCGTGAAATGGGGCATCGACCGCAAAGAGGCGGACGAATGGGCGCTGGGCAGTTACGAGAAGGCCAGGCATGCCCGCGACGAAGGCCGCTTCGACCGCGAAATCCTGCCGGTCGACGTCAAGTTGGAAGGGCTGCCGCACACCGTGAAGACGGACGAGGGCATCCGTGACACTTCGATGGAGAAGCTGTCCAGCCTGCAGCCGTCCTTCCGGCCGAACGGCATTCACCACGCCGGCAACTCCTCGCAGATCACGGACGGCGCCTCGGCGATTCTCCTGATGGCCCGCGAGAAGGCGGACGAGCTTGGCCTGAAGGCGCGCGCCCGGATCATCGGCCAGGCGGTCGTTGGCTCCGACCCGGTGCTGATGCTGACCGGCCCGATAACGGCGACGCCGAAGGTGCTCAAGCATGCCGGCCTGGAGTTGAAGGACATCGACTTGATCGAGATCAATGAGGCGTTCGCGTCCGTGATCCTGGCCTGGAAGCGCGAAGTGCACCCGGATATGGCCAGGGTCAACGTCAACGGCGGCGCGATAGCCCTCGGCCACCCGCTGGGTGCGACTGGCGCCCGCCTGATGACGACGATGCTGCACGAGCTCGAGCGCACGAACGGTCGCTACGGCATGCAACTGATGTGCTGTGGCGGCGGCCTCGGCACGGCGACGATCATCGAGCGCCTGGACTAGTTCGGGCATCCAGTCGATTGAGAGCGGGCCGAGGCTGTTCTGCGCGCGGTAGTCGTTGATCAGCGTCACGAATGCGAGTTCGTTCGAGTCAAGCTGCGGATCGCCAGACGTTGGGGCGGCGGGCATCGCTAGCGCGAAGGCGAGTGCGCGACGTGCCGCCGAGCGTGCCGGCTGACATAAGTACGAGTTTGCGGGGCATTGTTCGTCGCCTCATCCAATGGGCAGGAGGGCGGAGGACTTGACCGGTTACTCGGTCAAATAGGCGTGGCGTGGAGAGGCGGCTAAGTTTTGCGCCTATACTGGGCCGCGATGCCCGACGTGCCTCTGCGACCGCTGTTCGTTAAGATCGATTGCCTGCGCCTGCCGGTGCACGATCTCGACGCCGCGCTCGCCTTCTACCGCGATCGTCTCGGACACGAGCTGATCTGGCGCACGGACGCAGCGGCCGGGTTGCGCTTACCCGACTCGAACGCCGAGCTCGTCCTGCAAACGGAGCAGCCGCAGGTCGAGACCGACCTCGCGGTCGAGTCCGTCGAGGCCGCTGTCGAGCGGTTCGTCGCTGCCGGCGGTCGTCTTCTCGTCGGCCCCTTCGAGATCCAGATAGGACGCTGCGCCGTCGTCGCCGATCCGTTTGGCAACGTGCTCGTGGTGCTGGACGCGAGCAAGGGTCTTTTGCGCACAGACGCCGGGGGCCGCGTTATCGGCAACGAGCCCCCGTAACGCTCTACCCTGCCTACAGTTGGCCGTGCTTCTTGAGTAGCGGCTGACTGTAGCAGATGCGCCCGGTCAGCTCACTCGCGGTGCAGGTGGCGAGGATCAGCGCGGCGCGGGCCATGTACTCCACCGGCTCGGCGCGCGGGTCGTCCTCGCTTTCGATCAGGCGGTGAAACATCACGCCGGGCGAGGCAACGATCCCGGCCGGCGCCAGGGAATTGACGGCGATCTGATGATCGTACAACTCGTGGGCGAGACCGGTGGTGAGGCGCTCGATGCCGGCCTTGACGACGCCGTACGTCGTGCCGCCGCGGCCGGGCAGCGCGTAGGGCGGGCCGTCCGGGTGCCGCGCGGCGAGCGACGAGATGTTGACGATGTTGCCGCGCCCGGCGGCGAGCATGTCGGGGATGACGGCCTGGGCCAGCAGGAAGGGCGCCGTCAGATCGACGTCCAGCATCCGTTGCCAGCGCTTGAGCGGAAAGTCGGCGATCGGGACGTAGTAGGTCAGCGCGGCGTTGTTTACGAGCACGTCGACCGGGCCGTAGGCCTCGTGCGTCGCGGCGATCAGGTGTTCGATGTCAGCCGTCTGCGAGATATCGGCGCGCACAGCCGTCGCCTCGCCGCCGGCGTCGCGCGCTTCCGCCACGGTCTCGGCGATGCCGCCGGGCAGCTGGTGGTCGCCCTCATGCTCGGTGCGGGCGGCGGCCACGACCCGCGCGCCTTCCCGGGCGAAGAGCAGGGCGATCTCTTTGCCGATGCCGCGGCTGGCGCCGGTCACGATCGCTACGCGTCCGTCGAGTTGTCCCATCGAGTCCTCCTATGTCCCCGGCCGCGGATAGCCGAGCGCGACGGCGCCGTCGTCCAGATACTTGCGAATGAGTGTGGCGTCGGCAGCCATCGTCGCTGTTGACTGGTGTGCGCTAACGTCCATGTCGGTCTCGATCTTAAACACCACGTTACATAGATTCTTCGCTATCTGGGGATCTTTCGCACGGATCACTGGGTCGGCGTTGTGCATGAAGGCGTGTACGTCACTGCTGGCGTAGAAATAATCGCTTCCCGCGTTAACGTCGCCCTGGTTCAAGAAATCGATCAAGTGCGCCAACTCCCCATCTTCCTTCGCGAATCCCACAGCGGATGTGTCGCTCTGAGGCGGGAGGGGCTTGAGAGCGGTGTCGCAGGCCGCGCTACCTCCGCTCAGACTACTGAACAAGAAGAAGCCTCCGACGAAGATCAGCACGATCAGGCCGAGGCCGGCGCCCCAGACCCAGTCGGGGAGGCCTCCTCCGCGCTGTGCCTGTTGCGCGGTCCGTTGCCGAGTCCGGCGGCGCTGCGAGAAGAAGACGTTACGGAGAGGGCGTTGGAGTTGGTGATCCATTGGAGGTTGGTTGACCATTTTGTCCAAAAGCGTAATGCAGGTAATTGAGTATGTTCCACCTGTCGTCGTCTGAAAGAACGGTACCCCAAGCCGGCATGATAGTGCCAATACCGTTAGTGATGAAGTGGAAGAGCAAGTCGTCGGTGTGGTATGGGATATGAACCCGGAAATCAGCCGGAGCGACCGGGAGTGATGCGGCGTCGGGCCCCTTGCCATCACCGTTGATACCATGACAGCGCGAGCAGTTCTGTTGATATAGCTGCTGGCCCGCCGCTATCGATTGGGCGCTCGCGGCAATCGGGTTGCCGGTAGTCGTTCCGCTGCCCGGAATCAGGCTGATCGCGAGCAAGCCCCCGCCGAGAACCGTGAACGTCGCAGTGCCAACCCGCAGAAACCGCGGTGCGATTCGCGGTAGCCGCCCCGGCCACTCCGTCACCCACGCTGCGACGACAAGCGCCAGCACGAGCAAGCTCGCGGCCCCGACGGAGAGCCACGAGCCGACGGTTAGCGGATAGTTGAACTGCCCCTGGCCGGCGCCAGGCGCTTCAACAGGTACGGGAATCGTGACGGTCTCGTCGTTTAACTCGCGCCGCTGGACCGTAACGTCGATGTCCCAGTCGCCGGCGCGCTGCAGATAGGGTCCGGACGCTATGTACGAAGGCAGACCCCCGCCGACCGGCTGGAAATCGACGATCTGCTGACCCAGGTTCTCGGCGCGGTAGTTGATCTTCATCAGGACCTTAAGAACTCCGCCCGGCTGCGTGCTGTCAGTCGGTATCGGAGTCCCGCCGATGGCGAAGAGGAAGACGCGAAAGGAGTTGAAGCCGGCCGTGTTGGGAGTCACCGTGAAGTCGACTTCCAGATCGGCGCTGTTCGTGGGCTGCGTCACCTCATAACCCACCACCGCAGAGGTGCTGGCTTTTTCGAAAGCCTGGGCGTCGCGGACCTGGCGGGCCGTTGGGTAGAGGACGAGGATCGCCGCCGCGCAGAGCACCGCGATTCCGAGCGCCAGCTCCACTCGCACGGCAGTCGTCATGCGGCGGCGCAGGTCGTCGGCGGGGTTGCCCTCGTCGGACTCGTCGACCAAGCGTGGCCGCAGGTAGAAGGCGTTGGCCGCGGCGGCCAGCAGCAGCACGCACATGATCCCGAGCTTGACCAGCAGCGCGCGCCCGTACGCGGTGTCGTAGAGCGCTCTCCAGTCCGGGATCTGGCCTGCGGCATTGGCGACCCCCGTCGCCAGCAGCACGATTACGCTCGTCGCGGCGATCGTCGAGAAGCGTTGGAGGTGGCTGGCCTGGAGCGCGGTCTTCGCCTCGCGGGGCATGTCCTGCCGCAGCCAGAGGAGGAAGAGCGCGAGTTGGAATAGCATGCCGATCCAGATGGACGCGGCACCTACATGCAGGAAGTACGCGCCAACGGCCCAGAACGAGCCGGGGATCGAGTCGCCGTGGCTGACCAACGCCAGCAGCACGATGTACACCAGGCTGCCCGCCAGCGCGACCCAGACCGCGGCGTCGCCGAGGCGCCGGCGGTCGCGCTTCCAGAGGTAGTAGGCGACGCCGAGCGCAACGACGATGCCGGCGAGGACGATCTGTCGCTGGATCCAGCGCTGTCCCCAGTCGTTCTTCAGGACGTCGCTGAGGTAGCTCAGCCCGCCGACCTGGTGCGCCTGCAAGTACAGCTCGCCGAGTGCGGTAACGGCCAGCGCTGCCGCCGCCGCGAGCGACGCCTGGAGCAAGCGTTTGCGGGCGATGTCTCGCCAGCGCGTGCGCCAGGGCTCTTCGACTTCGCCAAGCGAGGGGCTGACCACCCAGGAGAAGAAGGCGAGCGTGCCCAGCAGCGCCGCGATTCCGAGGAGCCGCGCCCAGCGCACACTGACGTTGTCCGGCTGCGCGGTCGTGCCCCCGGTTGAGACGCCCGAGTACGCCTGCCCGGCCGGCTGAGTGCCGTCGGCGTTGAGCATCGTGAACGGGTAAAAGCCCTTGAAAAGATGACCGTCAACGGCCGAGAGGGTCTGCCAGACGACGGTGTAATAGCCGGGCGAGAGGGTGCCCTTGATCCCGATCTGCATCCGCACCGACTCCGGCCCAAACGTCGTGTTGCCGTCGTCTACGCGCTTGCCGCTGCCGTCCAGGACCTGCAGCGAGGACAGGTTCGTGTCCAGCGCCTCGCTGAAATACCCCGTGACCATGCTCGGCGAGACTTTCTGTTGCCCGTTCTGCGGCGGGTCGGAGCGAACGAGCAGCGCGTGCGCCTCAGCCGTTCCCGGTGCCAGCAGCATCGCGAGCGAGCCGGCGAGTACAAGCAGTGGCAGAATGATCAGGGAGAGGCGGCCCTTCGTCATGTGAGGATACCCAGCTCCCGGCCGGCCTGTTGCAGGTAGCCGGCGCTCTTCGCCGCTTCGGCCTGCATGACCTGGGCGTCGTACTTGGTCCCGAGATGCAGCTCGATCGCGACGATACTATGGCAGAGGTTGAGCGCCAGGTCGCGGTCGACGCCGCGCAGGGGACCGTCGATGTCGTGCGTAAGGTTATGCGGATCGCCGACGAACGCAGCCTCGGCGCCGGCCTCGTCGCCCGAAGCAGCCAGGTTGCCGGCTTGTTGCATCGTCGCGATCGCCGTCTGCAGGCGCTGCGCGGTCAGCGGGTCGGTCGTGATCGATTGCAACGGCTGCGCGCATGGATCGAGCGTGCCGACGACGGCCGGTGTAACAATCGAGCTGACGCTCAGGATGCCGCGCGCCTGCTGGAAATCGGCAGCGATGGCTTTCGTCTGCGTCTCAATAGCGCTCGGATCGACCGGTCCGGCTATCTGATTCTCGAAGGCAATCACGCTCAGACAGAGCTGCTTGGCGAGGCCGGGGTCTTGCGCCCGGAGCGGCCGGTCGATGTCATGGGAAAGGTTGTGCGCGTCCTCGGTGAAGAACAGCGTGCGGACGCGGTCACGGTCGCCGGCCTGCGCCGCAGCCGTCATGTCGCTCAACGCCTGGATGCCCGACAGGATGCGTGCGTCGGTTATGGCCGTGCCAGTCAGCGGCGGCAGCGGGTTGTTGCAGCTGGATGCCGAGCTGGAGCCAGCGTTGCCCCAGAGAAGAGCGCCCACCAGCACCGCTCCCGCGAAGGCGCCTGCGATGGCGAACCGGGGCGCGGAGGCACGTAGCCAGGCCCTCAGCCATTGCTTGCCGAAGTGGTGTTCGCCCTCCGGGACCGGCCCGAAGGCAAAGCTCATCGCGAATATTAGGAGGAAGATGACGACGATCACCGCCGCCACACCGGCAGGCGTCGTCGCCCCGATGTGGAGCAAGACTGCTATGGCGTCGCTCCCGCCGGCGTGGCAGTCGCTTCGCCAGCCTGAGTCCAGAGGTCGTCCAACCAGGGCCCGGCGGCGCACCAGCCGAGCATGTAGGCGTTCAGGAAGGGATCGTTCGGGCCCGGCGTGGTGCCGCGCGGGTCGGCCGTCAGCGCTCTTTCGTTGCTGCCGTCAGGGTTCATGGTGAAGATCGCGAACTGGTGCAAGGCAGCCGTCGAGACCGCCACGCCCGGCAGCACGATGGACCCCGTGTAAGCGACAATACTGCCGTCCGGCGAGTAGTAGGGATTGCGCTTGTAGATGTCGTTGGACTGCGTGAGTTGCGTGGTCGCTCCCGTGCTCGGGTCGATGCGATAGAGCTGGACGCTGTTCGATTGTTCGCCGGCTGCCAGGATCGACGAACCGTCCGGCGACCAGGCCGGGTCCAGCCAGGTGACGTCGCCGTTGCCGTGGGTGAGCTGCACCTGGTTGGCTCCAGTTGCGTCAATTACGTAGATTTCGCTGCTTGTGCTGGAAGTGTCCTCGAGATAAAAGGTCAGCCGGTCGCCCACAGGCGACCAGGCGATATCGCCGACGTACTGGTTTCCCTGCATGATCGTCGTCATCTGTCCCGTGTTCACGTCCAGGACCGCGACCGTGGCCTTCTTATTCTTCCCGTCCCACTCCACGAGTGCCATCTTGTTGCCGTTCGGTGACCACGCGATCCACTGGACCAATGCCGGAACCGTCAGCGGCTGGGCCGGCGCGTTCGATCCGCGGATGACGATCTGGCGATGGGTTGCGTCGGCGAAGACTTGCTTCAGATATGCGATGCGCGATCCGTCTTGTGAGCAGCGCATCAGCGTGATCACCTCGATGGTGGCATCGACCGTCTGGCGGGACGACTTACCGGAGGCAAAGTCGCGGGCGACGAGGGCGCCGGTATCGTCGTGGAACATGATGTAGGCGCTCGCGGACGCCGGCGACGCCGAGGTCTGCGTGGTCTGGGTGGACGAGTCCGGAACCGCGGTGGGTGTCGCGGTTCCGGACCCGTCATGCTTGCTCGCGCATGACGAGATGGCCACAGCGATCGCCAGGACGGCCGCCGCTACCGTCAACGTCGCGAGCAAGCGCCTGATCAACTGTTGGCCCGTCTCGCAAACAGCAGGCCGCCGCCGCCCCCGACGACAATGCCGCCGACGATGCCGACGATGAGACCCCAGATGGGGATGTCGCTGCTGCTACTGCTGCTCGGGGCGGGCGTCACGGCCGGAATCGAGGGGACCGGCGTGGCCGAGCCCGGCGCGGCCGTCGGTATAGGAGTCACCGCGCCGCCGATGTAGAAGTGGAAGGCGCCCTGCGCTTCCGCGCCGTCGTCAGCCGACACTGTGTGCCAGATTACGGTGTAGCGGCCGTCTGGCAGGTTCGCCTGCAGCGTGTCCGACATGTGAGTGCGATCGTTGTCGTCCAGCGTGCCGGAAGGCGCCGCAAATGTTCCCGTGTCGACGGGGTCGCCTGTGTCATTGAGCACGATCAGCAGGGGAAGGCCGTTGGCCCTCGTTATGCTCTCCTTGAAATACACATCGATCTTGGCCGGCGCCGTGGCGACGACTTCGCCATCCGCAGGCGTCGAGTGGTCGTAGTCGGCGTGCGCCGAGACGCGGATCACCGGCATCAGCAACAGCACAGCGAGGGCGGCCGCCACCGGCAATATCAGCGCCGCCGCGCTGGCCGTGAGCTTTCGTGAGTTCATTTCGTATCGTCCTCTTTCATTCAATCATTGTGCTCTCACGCGGCGCTCCGGTCATCGTTTCCGGGAGCCGGTAGAGACCACCTATGTTGGTACGTTCGCCCGCAGTGAGACGTTCTGGATCGGGCGAAGCTTAGACGTGGGCGTCGTTTGCCAGCCGCGTGGGCTGGAGGATTCGCGCCGCGTGGACGGCCTGCGGGCGGTAGTCGTGACCGGCATCGAACTTCATCTCAGAGCCCGGTAGGGATAACACGCCGTTGTCTTCGCCGGCAAACGGGGTGCCGACCATGCTCTCGCCGCCCCCGCAATTGCCGGGACCGACGTGGCAGTGGTCCTCGTGCTCGGCGATTACGGACGACGGGTCGACGCCTGCCTCGAGGTGGACGTCGGCTCCGGCGATGGGCCAGTGACCCATGTAGGAGACGTTCGGGAGGAGCGCCGCCAGCAGGACAAACCAGGCGCCCAGACGGACCAGCCGCTCTCTTCTCGCCGGCGTCAGACGGGAGTATCGCCGGGGGATCGCCAGCACGCTTGAAGACATCGGCTAGCTTCCCGGCTTGGACGCTCGCCGGCGTCTCGTGGAAGAAGACACGACTTCCTACGATTATACGAGGCGTATCGCCGAGAGCGAGGCCGCGCAGCGTCAGGGCAGTTCGAGGACGACGGTCCCCGAAAGCATGTCGTGAAGCGTGCGTGACTCGCGGTCGAAGAGCATCGTCAGAAAGCCGATGCCGAGCGGCAGCGCGCTTAGCGGCCAGAGAAAGGTCCGGCGAAGGGCCTGCCAGACCGTCAGGTGATAGCCGTCGCGGTCGGTGACCATGATTCGCACGGCCATCTGGCCGACGCTCTGTCCACGCCACCACCAGCAGCTGAAGAAGTAGATCGGAATGACGAACGCAGACGAGGCGAGGATGGCCAGCGCCGTCCAGCCTTCAGTATTGGAGTAGGTGGACTGGCTGCCCCAGTCCGTTTGCGAGAGGAGGTAGAAGCCGGACGCCGCCACAAACAGGAGGAAGATCGATCCTAGCACGATCAGATCGAGAACCGCGGCGACGATTCGCATTCCGGTGCCCGCGTAGGGCAGCGCAAGATACTCTTCGGGGCTGGCATCTTTGGTTACCTGCGCCTGAGGGGTCGTGGTCATTGCTTGCAATTATATGTCCGCCTTATCGATAGAGCGATAGCTACTCTAATGAACGCGTCACACGCCCGATGAGTAAACCTCTCGGCCGGCTACCCAGGTGCTCGCAACCCTCAAGTCCGGCGTCAGCGCGACGAGATCGGCATCGTAGCCAGGTTTGATCGCGCCCGTGCGGCCGGCAACGCCGGCGACGCGCGCCGGCGCCGCCGAGGCCATTTGCAGAGCGGCGGCGTGGTCCGCGCAGCCCCATTCGACGACGTTGCGTACGACGGCGTCCATCGTCGTGGCGCTGCCCGCGATGGTGCCGTCCGGTAGGCGGATCGATCCGTCCTGAAGCGACGCTTCCTCGCCGCCGATGCGGAACACGCCCGAGTCCAGGCCTGCGGGCGTGACCGCGTCTGTGACCAGGCAGACGCGGTCCGGCCCGAGCGCTTCGATCAGCAGCCGGACCGTGGCCGGGTGCAGATGCACGCCGTCGGCGATCGCCTCCACGGTCACGTTGTCCGCCGCCATCGCCGCTCCAATCGGTCCGGGCTCACGATGATGGAGGGGGCGCATCGCGTTAAAGGCATGGGTGATGTGCGATGCGCCCGCCTGGAACGCGCGACTGGCGATATCGAACGCCGCGTCCGTGTGTCCGAGGGAGACGGTGACGCCGCGCTCCAGCGCCCGGCGAATGACCGCGTCGGAGCCGTCCAACTCGGGCGCGATCGTCATCACGCGAACGTCGCCGGCATCGAGAAGACGGTCGAGGACGCTCACGTCCGGCGTTTGCAGCCAGCTCTGCGGCAGGGCGCCCCGGCGCTCCGGGCTGACGAATGGCCCTTCGAAGTTCACGCCGAGCAGGCGCGCACCTTCGCCGTTCGCTTTCGCTGCCGTCGCGGCCCGGGCGCAGGCGATCCCCTGTTCCAGGCTGGCGGCGCAGATCGTTGCCAGGAAGCCGGTGACGCCGCGGGAGGCGGCCCAGTTGGCGTACTGCGCAACTTCGCCGGCGTCGGCGCTGAGAAGGGAGAAGCCGCCGCCGCCGTGCACGTGCACATCGATGAACCCGGGCGCCAGAATCAGGCCTTCCAGCGCTATAACCTCGGCGTTTGATGGCGCCGACAGCGCCCGGCCCACGGCGGTCATGCGGCCGTTCTCCAGAAGAACGTCGGCGATCTGCATCCGGCCGTCCGGCAGGAGGGCGCGCGCTCCCCGCAGTAGCGCTATCCCGGCCATCGCCCTATCATACTCGGTTCAGAAGCGCCGTCAGCTAGACTGGAACTACAATGCCTCATCCACTACTTCTCGTCCGTCTGATCACGTGAGAGAGCCTGCTGCTGGCCTGCCCGCCGACCTCCGCCAGGCGATCACCGACCAGGCGCAAGCCCGCATCGAGATGAACATCCAGGGCTACGCAAAGTACCTGACGCCCGAGGCGATCGACACGCTGCGGTCGTCGTTTCCGGGCATCCCGCCGCGCGTCAACCGTTTCGAGGTCGACGCGGTGAGTGGCAGTGGCAGCGAGTTCACGGTGGGCGTGCGCTACTACTCCCGCGACGACTCGTTCGTCGTTCGCAGCCGCTGGCGCAAGCAGGGCGAAGGCTGGCTGGTCGTTCACGCCGAGCGCCTGCGGGCAGAGGGCGACAAGCGTCCTGGCCTTCTGTCCCGCCTGGCAGCGAGCGTTCTCGGCCCGATCGCGCGGCGGCGTCGCCGCTGAGTGGGCGACTTTAGAGCCACAGATGCGCACAGATTGAGCACAGATATCAGGCGGGACTGCGTCGCCCCTTTCGAAATAATCTGCGTGAAATCAGCGATAATCTGCGGCCAAATCGAGGCCGAGCGTGCATCTGTGAGTCATCTGTGAAGATCTGTGGCTAAGTGGGCATCCTTGAAGTAATCGGGCTGGCCGCGGCTGCGTTTGTGGCGGGTGCGATCAACGCCGTCGCCGGTGGCGGATCGCTGGTCAGTTTCCCGGCGCTGCTCGCAGCGGGCTACGCAGCCAAGCCCGCGAACGTGACGAACACGGTCGCGGTCTGGCCGGGCACGCTCGGTGGGTCGGTGGCGTACCGCTCGGAGCTCGGCCGTCAGCCGCGGCGTATCATCGCGCTGATCATTCCGGCCGTTCTGGGCGCGCTGGCCGGATCGGCGCTGCTGCTGTCAACATCGTCAGGCACATTCGATGCGATCGTTCCCTTCCTCATCCTGACGGGAGTCGCCATCATGCTGTTCCAGGAGCCGCTCAGCGCTTTTCTGTCCCGGCGCAACGTGGCCTCCACCGGGCCCGACCACGTACCGCTGCTTCTACAGATCCTTGTCTTCGTGGCCTCCGTGTACGGCGGCTACTTCGGAGCGGGCTTCGGCATCATCGTCCTCGCCCTACTATCGATCCTCATGCCCGACGACCTCCATCATTCGAACGCGCTCAAGGGCATCCTGGCCATGATCGTAAACGGCGTCGCGGTCGTTTACTTCGCTGCCTTCGGGCCGGTGAGATGGGGTCCGGCCGCGCTCATGGGGTCCTCGTCGCTGGCGGGCGGCTACCTGGGCGTCGGGCTTGTTCGGAAGCTCGGGGCTGTCTGGCTGAGGCGCGCAGTCGTCGTCTACGGCACCGTCGCCGCAATCGTTCTGTTCTTCAGGTAGCCACGAACCGCGCAAATCTCGCTTGAACGACGCCAGACTTGCGCGCCTATAATTGACCGAAGGAGCCGCCCTAATGCAGTACCGCACAATCCCCAACACCGGCCTGAGCCTGTCCGTCGTCGGCTTCGGCCTCTGGACGATCACGACGACCTGGTGGGGCGTTGACAGCGACGCCACCGGCGTCGATCTCCTGCGCAGGGCGTATGAGCGGGGCGTGACGTTCTTCGACACCGCTGACACGTACGGCGACGGCAAAGGTGAGACGATGCTGGCTGGAGCGCTGGGCGACGTCCGCGACAAGATCGTGATCGGGACGAAGTTCGGCTACGACTTCTACAACAACGCCGACCGCGCGGGCCAGCGCGAGCGGCCACAGGACTTCTCGCCGAAGTTTGTGCGCTTCGCCTGTGAGGAGAGTCTGAAACGGCTGCACACCGACCACATCGACATCTACCAGATTCACAACCCGCGCATGCCGACGGTGCAGAACGACGAGCTTTTCGCCACGCTGGAAGACCTCAAGCGCGAGGGCAAGATTCGCCACTACGCCGCGGCGCTGGGCCCGGCGAACGGTTGGGAAGCCGAGGGTCTGGCGCTGGCCCGTAACCGAGACATCGCGACGCTGCAGATCATCTACAACATCTTCGAGCAGGACCCCGGCCGTCGGTTGATCGAGGCCGCGGAGCGCGACGGTGTTGGCATCATCATCCGCGTACCGCACTCGTCCGGGCTGCTGGAGGGCAAGTATACGCTGGAGACGAAGTTCGAGCTGCCGGACCACCGGGCCCATCGTCCTCGAGAGTGGCTGATCGAAGGACTGCAGAAGTTGGACAAGCTCGGCTTCCTGAGCGATGGCACCGGCCGCACGATCGGCCAGGCGGCGATCCAGTACTGCCTCGAATCGCCGAATGTTGTCTCCGTCCTGCCGAATATCTACAACGAAGAACAGCTGGACGAATTCGTCGCTGGTGCAGACGTAGCGCCGCTAAAGGCGGAAGAATTTGCGAAGATTGCAGCGATGTACACGGAGAATTTTGGAGTTGAGCGGATGTTGCCAGCCGAGGCGAAGCAGTGAGCCAGAATCCCGTGGGTCAGGGCCCCAGCCCTGACCGGCACGGCAACGGCTCGAGCGACGCGCCAACCCGCCGCCAGATCGTCAAGTTCAGCTTCTATCGCGTCGATGCCTCGTGGCGGCTGATGCCAGTCGACGAGCGCGAGGCCGGGAAGCGGGCCTTCGCCGCCGCCGTCGATAGCTTCGCCGATCAGCTGCAGGTGCGGAGCTACTCCGTCGCCGGGACGCGCGGGGACGCCGACTTCCTCCTCTGGCAGATCGGCGAGCGGCTGGAGGACGTCCAGGGCCTGCACACCGCGCTGATGCGGACGCCGATGGGCGCGTACCTTTCGATGCCGTATTCCTACCTCGCGATGACGCGGCGGTCCGTTTACGTCAGCCCGGAGGAGGGCTCGTCGCGGCTGCACCTGCACCCCGCCGACTCGAAGTACTTCTTCGTCTACCCGTTCGTGAAGACGCGCGCCTGGTACCAACTTCCCCTTGAGGAGCGGCAGGCGATGATGAACGACCACATCCGGGTCGGGCGGAAGTATCCTTCAGTGAAGCTGAACACGACGTACTCGTTCGGCCTGGACGACCAGGAGTTCGTGGTGTCGTTCGAGACCGACGAGCCGGGCGACTTCCTGGACCTGGTCATGGAGTTGCGGGAGGCGAAGAGTAGCCTCTACACGCTGAGGGACACGCCAACGTTCACCTGCATCTCGATGTCCCTGCGCGACACGCTGGACGCGATCGGCGCGCCCGGCGACGTCGTCGCCGCCCCTATCGCGGCTCCAAGCGACGGCTGGGTGCGGGCCGCGAGCGCGGACGAGATCCCGGACGGCGGCTCAAAGCTGGTCTACGTGGGCGGCGAGCAGGTCGCGCTGTTTAACGCCGGTGGGCGCTTCTACGCGATCGGCAACCGCTGTCCGCACGCCAACGGGCCGCTCGTCGACGGCACGCTGGAAGGGGCGACGGTCATCTGCCCGCTGCACGGGTCGCGCTTCGACCTGGCGACCGGCGAGCCGCTCCAGGGGCCGGCCAACCGTCCGGCAAAGGCGTACGAAGTTCGGGTTGAAGGCGGCGACGTTTTCGTCGGCCCGAAAACGGTAGTTCCCGCGGACCTCTAGACACGTCTCAAGACGTGCCCGCGCTTGTTATGCTTAGCGTGTGCCGTATCTTCGTCGCGCTCACACCTGGGCTGCACTCTTCGCCTGCCTGCTGCTGATCGGTTGTGGAGCCAGCCAGGCCGCGGCGCCGACGCTGACGCCGGCCGCTTCCGTTGTCGCTAGCAGGACGTCATCACCTACGCCAATGCCAACCGCCTCGCCGACGCCGACGGCCTCGCTAGCGCCAACGCCGGAACCGACCCCGGTCCCGACGCCTGCGCCGACGCCCACCATCTCGCCGCTGCCGATCGCGCTCGACCACGCGCCGCCATACGCGATTGCGATCGACCCGGGCCACGGCGGGCCGAACTACACGGGCGCTGCCGCGCAAGACAGCGACGGCAACTGGTGGGTGGAGAAGGATCTCAACCTCGACGTTGCTCAGCGGGTGCAGGCGCTGCTGACGCAAGCCGGCTACAACGTCGTCATGCTGCGTACGAGCGATGCGACGCTGACTAACTTCGACCCGAACGACTACTGGGGCAGCGTGAAGCAGGAGGCGCAGGCCCGTGTGGACGTGGCGAATGTGTCGCAGGCCGACGCTCTCGTTGCCATCCACTTCAACGGCTGGACCGATGCCAGCCAGGCCGGCACGGAGGCCTACTGCGACCCCGACCGTTCGTTCGCGGCGAATAGCTGCCAGCTGGCGTCGCTCATCGAGCAGACGCTGGTCAACGACATTCGCGCAGACGGCTATGACGTCAATGACCGAGGCCTGAAGAACGACTCTGACGTCAACGGTCCGACGAGCGATCCGCACTCCTGGGACCTGGGCATGAACGCCGACTTCCGCCCAAGCCTGATGCCCGGTACTATCGTGGAGACGCTCTTCCTCTCGAACCCGGACGACCTGGCCTATATCCGGAAGACGGAGGCGCTCGATGTGATCGCCGGCGCTTACGCGAAGGGGATCGAGAGCTACTTCGGCTGGCTCAACGGTGGACAGTAGTAGCATTAGCTTGTGGACACTGCGATCGGCGGACCCGTACGCGAGACGCTCGCGCAGATCGTTGGCGCGGAGTATGTCCTGAAGGAGGCTCAGGCCGTGCGATTCTCCGGCGACGCGGTGGGACCTGCGCGCGGCTCGACGCAGTTGGCGGCTGCCTTCCTCGCCAAGCGACACGGTGGCTGGGCAGCCCACGGACTTTCTTCACACCCTGATTGCCTGAGAGATGAGTAAGCCGAAGCCCACGGACGATGGTGTGCTCAAGACGAATCGCCTTCTGCCTGAAGCAGAGTCGATGGACGTCCAGGACATCCGCGATGCCCTGGTGATCCGCGAGCGCGACTTGTTCTTGCTGACAGACAAGTCCGGCGAGGTGCCCCAGGGCAATGTCAACGGCTATGGGCTCTATTTCGCCGATACGCGACATTTGTCGACCTTCGAGTTCGCGTTGGCCGACAAGAAGTCGATGGTTCTGCTCTCCACGGCTGAGCCCGGATACAGCTCCGAGCAAGTGTTCACGAACTACCTCATGACAGATCTGGAAGGACGTGAGATCCCGCGCGCAACAGTTCAGATTCGCCGTACGAGGGTGGTGGAGGAGGCGCTGGAGGAGACGCTGCAGGTCGACAACTACAACAACTTTCCGGTGCATCTGGAGATGCGGTTCCGGTTTGCGGCGGACTTTGCCGACATTTTCGTCGTCCGCGGATTCACCTCGGAACGGCGTGGAGAAGCCACCCAGCCCGCGCTGTGGGAAGGCTCTGTCCTGCAAATGGCGTACGAGGGTATCGACGGTATGTCGCGACGGACGGCGATCAAGTTTGTGCCAACACCGGAGTCGGTGGAGACGGTCGGGGAAACGACGCAGGTCACGTTTCGGGAGCTTCTGCCCCCGCGTGGGCATATTGTCCTGAGTCTGGTCATTGACGTAAACGGCCGCGTCGATGTGACGCCCGGGGAGTCACGCTTTGAGGTCGTCTCCCGCGAATACGAAAGCTGGAAGCAGGACTCCACCCATATCGAAAGCGATAGCGACTTCTTTGACGCCGTACTTGAACGCTCTCTCTCTGACGTACGGATGCTCTGGAACCATGGCGCGGATAGCGGGTACCCCGCGGCGGGAACCCCCTGGTACGACACACTCTTCGGACGTGACAGCGCGATCGTAGGCCTGCAGACGCTGGCGCTGAAGCCATCAATCGCCCGCGCCTGCCTGATCGCTCTGAGCCGGTGGCAGGGGAAGGCATTCGACGCCTGGCGTGATGAGGAACCCGGCAAGATACTCCACGAACTGAGGGTCGGCGAAATGACGCGGTCGGGCGCCCTGCCGTTCTCGCCCTACTTCGGCAGCATCGATTCGACCCCGCTGTTCCTCTTGCTCGCCGGTGAATACTTTCGTTGGACGAACGACCTGGAGTTGCTTGCGCAGTTGGAGCCCAATCTGCGCGCGGGCCTGCGCTGGCTGAAGGACTATGGAGACTCCAATGGCGACGGCTTCATCGATTACGAGAAGCGTTCCAGCCAGGGGCCCGTGAACCAGGGTTGGAAGGACTCCTGGGACGCGTTGATGCACGCAGATGGCTCGCCGCTGGCGCCGCCGATCACGCTGGTCGAAGTGCAGGCGTACGTTTACGCGGCGCTGGAGGGGCTCGCGCCGGCCTTTGACGCACTGGGCGATGCCGAAGCCGCCCACGATCTGCTCAGGCAGGCCGGATCTCTCCAGGAACGTTTCAACCGCGAAATGTGGACGCCCGACAACTTTTATGCGCTGGCGCTGGACGGCGAGGGACGGCAGGCGGCCTCGGTCGCCTCCAACGCCGGCCAGGCTTTGTGGAGCGGCGTAGCGACGACGGAGCAGGCGGCGTCAGTGATCCACAGGTTGATGCAGCCGGATATGTTTTCAGGCTGGGGGATCCGGACTCTGAGCGCCGAGTCGCCCTGCTTCAATCCGCAGGGCTATCATGTGGGCACCGTCTGGCCCCACGACAATTCGATCATCGCTATGGGGTTTAAGCGCTACGGTTTCGAGGGCGAGCTGAACCGGCTGGTCAAGGCGCTCTTTGAGGCCGCTATGGCTTTCCCGTATTACCGCCTGCCGGAGTTGTTTGGGGGCATGGCGCGTTCAGCGAACTACTCGCCGGTGCCGTACCCGGTCGCTTGCCGCCCGCAAGCCTGGGCGGCCGGCGCCTTTCCCCTGATGGCGCAGGCTATACTGGGACTCTGCCCGGACGCCCCGAACGCCCATCTGTGGATCGTGAGGCCGGTACTGCCGGACTGGCTGAGGCAGGTGCGTGTGCGGCGGCTACGGGTGGGAGCGGGTGAGGTGGACCTCTTCTACGAGCGGCGAGCTGGGCGTACCAGCGTGGTGATAGACGGAGTTCGGGGTCGCCTCACTGTAGATTGCACTGACGAATGGCCGAAGCGATCGGCGCAGTCATCGCCCCGAGGAGGAACTTCAGAAGCGTAAGATAAGATTCATAAGCGAGTTGGACGCCCCACCATCATAACTGGCAACTCGCCGTCGTCAGCCTCAGGGCGGTGACTCCGAGGCTTGCACAGCAAAGCCCTGGCAACAGATTCGTACATAGAGGCGGTTTGCGAGATGCGCATTGCCCAGATAGCGCCACTCTTTGAGAGCGTGCCTCCTCGGCTGTATGGAGGCACCGAACGCGTGGTCAGCGCGCTAACCGAGGAACTGGTATCGCGAGG
This sequence comes from Chloroflexota bacterium, assembly GCA_036732045.1. Lineage (GTDB taxonomy): Bacteria > Chloroflexota > Dehalococcoidia > SM23-28-2 > RBG-16-64-32 > DATKKM01. Next base: position 10,194 of record DAINDD010000017.1, on the reverse strand, counting down.
TCACGATGTCACCCTGTTCGCCAGCGGCGATTCGGTGACAACTGCCGCCCTCACGCCGTGCTCGAAGCGAAGTCTTCGCCTTGAAGGTACGGTCCGCGACCATGTCGCCCTCACAACGATCGAGCTAGCCAGGGTTTTCGACCAGCAGGACAAATTTGACGTTATCCACAACCACGTGGACTACTTCGCCTTCCCGTTCGCTCGACAGAGTAGCGCGCCGATGATAACGACCACGCATGGGCGGCTGGACCTCCCCGAGATTCGCGAGGTATACGAGTATTTCGCAGAAGCGCCCCTTGTCTCCATCAGTGATGCCCAACGGGAGCCGCTGCCAGGAAGCGATTGGCTGGCCACCGTCTACAATGGCATCGACCTGGGCCTGTTCAACTTGCATCCTGAACCCGGCAAGTACCTCGCATTCCTCGGACGTATCTCCCCAGACAAGCGGCCTGACCGGGCGATCGAGATCGCCCGCGCGCTCGACATGCCACTGAAGATCGCAGCCAAGGTTGACGCCGTCGACAAGGACTATTTCGAGCACGTCGTCAGGCCGCACCTGTCGAATCCCCTGATCGAATTCGTCGGCGAGGTCGGTGACCGGGACAAGGACGAGTTTCTCGGCAACGCTTTCGCCTATCTGTTTCCGATCGATTGGCCGGAGCCTTTCGGGCTCACGATGGTTGAGGCGATGGCCTGTGGCACACCGGTCGTGGCAACGAATTGCGGCTCGGTTCCGGAGATCGTGGAGGATGGCGTTTCCGGCTTCATCTGCGAGTCACTGCGAGAGATGATCGACAAGGTGGGGAGCGCTCAGCGTCTCGATCGGACCCAATGCCGGGCGTATGCCGAAGCACGCTTTTCGGCAACGGTCATGGCTGATGGTTACGAAGAAGTCTATCGTCAGACCCTGTTCCAGGACGGCCGGCATGTTCGTATCGACAACGGCGAGGAGAGTCGTCGATTGGTCGAACGTGGCGCTGACCCGTTCCAGCAGGCGTCTGGTCGTCATCGGTAGGATACTGGCTATAAAGACCCGGTGCCGACAGATTGTAACTCCGTGACCAAACGCATCGTCTATTCGTCTGGCTACTAAGCGCAGCCACTGCGATATAAGCTGCCGCGATAGCGGACCGCGAATCTGTTTTAGAGGGATATCCCCATGAAGTGCGCGCTGCTTATCTTGATTGCCCTCTGGGCCTTGGCCTCGTTCGCTTGCGGAGGTGGAGCGTCAAGCTCTACCGGGCAGACGTCGACAGCAACGCCGGCCTCATCGTTGGGGGGAACGGCTTCGCCTGGTCTGCCGCCTTGCCAATCGGCGACGGCAACCAATTGTGATCGCAGCAACTTGCGGGAATCTGCGGGAACTCACGGATCGCCGGGTTGTACTGGCAACGGCACGGCCATGATTGGCGCGTCCCCGATCGATTTGAACGAGATCCTGTACATTCAGCCGATGGGACTGATGATCGGCGGTCACGTCACCCCGATCGATCACGGCTACTTCTACATAAAGGGCGCGTTCGAAGAGCCGTCGCGCCAGGCGGCCGTAAGATCACCACTTGGCGGAGTCGTCACATCTGTCACGCGCACTTCCCGCCAGGGTCCGAGCGGGAGCTACGACGACTACGCGGTCACAATCGAAGCCACCTGCACCTTCAGGGTTCGTTTCAGCAATCTCGACGATTTCGCGGGCGGGTTGGGCGATAGCGTTGGCCAACTACAGCCAAACCAGAGTGCGACTCCGAACTATCGAGTTCGGGAGGGTGAACTCATCGGCCACACCGGGTTGCCCACCGCTAACGGCATCGACGTCTGGGTCGAGGACGACAACTCGACTCTGACCGGGTTCGTCAATCCGGACCAATACACGAAATCCGAGTCGTGGAAAACGCACGTGGTAGATTTGTTTGACTTCACCAGAGAGCCACTCAAGAGCCAGCTGCTGGCGCTCGACATGCGCGCTGCCTCCCCGCGGTGGGGCAAGATTGATTACGACATCGACGGCAAGCTGGTCGGCAACTGGTTCAGGCAGGGCAGCGGCGGCTATGCCGGCAACCAGTCTGGCGGTGAGGGTTACTGGGATGGGCACCTCGCGCTTGTTTACGACGCAAACGACCCCAGTCAGATCGTGATCTCGTTTGGCAACTACCAGGGCCAGCCGCAGCAATTCGCAGTGGTCGGTAACACGCCTGATCCCGCGACAGTTAGCCAGGAGACAGGGCCAGTTACATATGAATTAGGGCAAATCGTCACCTATAGCGGCGATACCGGCCGGGTTTGGGACGGCTTGTCTTATCTGACAGACATCAAGGTCCGGGCAGACACTCCTGCAACGGGCACGGTCTTGATGCAAATGGTTGCCCAACGCCAATTGAGAGTGGAGATTTTCCCGGGCAAGACTGCGGCTCAGGTCAACGGCTTTGACTCCGGTGCGCTCATATACGAGCGCTAGGAACAACTTGGAGCACAGCAGACGCGCTGCCAGGTGACAACGGCCAGCAGCAGCAGGCGCAGGACGGCGACCGCCGCGAGACGCCCGGGAGACAGGAGTTTCCCGATGGGAGCTCCCCCTTTCTCGCACAAGCGTCCGCTGCGAGGCCAAATGCTCGGGCAATTCGGACTGCGCAGACCCTGGTCCGGCGCCGAAAATTTGTCAGGTGAGCGACGACGGGCGATTCAAGTAAAGCCCGCTTCGCTAGTGAGGCGGACCGATGTTCCTTCCGTGTCTGGACGAGAGAAGCCGGCCGTCTGCCGAATTGCCGGCCCTACGAGACCTCTTGGCGGAGGGGGTGGGATTCGAACCCACGAGAGGCTTGCACCTCTAACGGTTTTCAAGGTCGTTGTCATTGGTACGGACGCGTCCGGCTGCGTTGGCTAGTGTCCGTTTCCATATCTACATTGGGTATCGGTTGTTGGCTCCAGTCGGTTCTCTTCCGCCCGCGTCCGGCCAATTTGGTCGGGGAATGGTCGGGAACTCCTGGGGAATCTCGCTTGAATTACGCCAGACAGACTCCCCCCTCATCCCCAGTGAATAAGTGAACGGCGATGGATCGAAAGCTGCATGATCGAAACCGCGAAGGAGCCGAGATCTATTGCCCGCGTTGCCGCAAGGCGAGGCCGCGCCGGGAATGGCGGCGCCTGTTCCGCCACATCCGGAGAGGCGCAGAACAAGGCGAGGCCGCTGAGGTATTGAGGCACCAAAGCTGCGACGAGATCGTGTACGTGCTGATAGAATGAAAGTAACCGAATAGCCCGCAGGGAATCTGCGTGGAGTAATGAGGCCGGCCCAGGTCAACTGGGTCGGCCTTTCTCTTATCCCGGGAGACGCATGCCAGCAACAACAGAGGTGGAGCGATCGAGAACGGTGGTCGGGGGACCCCCCTTCCAATCTCTGGGGGGTGGGCGCCCCATGACCGTGCTGCCGCCCTTTGTGTGCGTCCGCAGGTTTCAGACGGCGTTTCAGTTTCCGATTAGGAGGAGAGAATGGGAAGACGTGGCCCCCTGCCAAAACCGGTAGCCCTGAGGATACTCGAGGGCAATCCAGGCAAGCGCCCCATACGAGCCGGGACTGCCGCTCCGCGTGGCAACGTCACCTGCCCTGAGTGGCTGACGGTAGAGGCCCGGGCGGAGTGGCGCCGCCTCGCCCCTGCTCTGACCAAGGCCGGCCTCCTCACTGCTCTCGACCGCAGCGCGTTCGCTACCTATTGCCAGTCGTTCGCGCGATGGAAGGAGTGCCAGCGGGTTGTGGAGGAGAGCGGCCCCCTGTATTTGAGTGCTACGGGACGCCTCCTCGAGAGGCCGGAGGTAGGGATGGCTCAGAGGTTCGCCAAGGAGGTGCGCGAGATCGGCGCGGACTTCGGCCTGTCACCGGCCAGCAGAGTCCGCCTGGAAGTGAATCAAGAAGAGGGCTGTTGTTCCAGATGCGGTATGCCTCTAGATATGTGTGGCTGCTCGTGAAACAGAAGACGGAGATCGCCATCGTTCAGGTCCCGATCGGCGACCTGAGACCCGACGCCGCCAACCCGCGGCGGATCTCCGACGCCGAGCTCGAAGCGCTCACCCGCAGCATCCAGGAGTTCGGCATGGTTGACCCGATCATCGCCCGTCGGAAGGACTCGACCGTGATCGGAGGCCACCAGCGGCTCGTTGCTGCACGACGCCTCGGCCTTACGACAGTCCCCGTCGTGTACGTCGATGTCACTGCCGAGCAGGCGCATCTCCTGAACCTCGCCCTCAACCGGATTAGTGGCGACTGGGATCGCGAACTGCTGGCCCGGCTGCTCCGGGAACTGGACTCGAGGCCAAACACCGATCTCTCCCTGACCGGCTTCGATGACGACGAGATCGCCAAGCTGATGAAGTCGCTCGACGCTCGGGAGAGACGAGGCCGCGAGGAAAGCTTTGACCTCGACGCCGCCTGGCAGGCCGCGAAGGCCGACTCCCGCGTCGTGCGGGGCGACATCTGGCTTCTTGGCGATCACCGGATAATGTGCGGTGACAGCACGTCAGAGGCCGACGTCGAGCGCCTGATGGCGGGAGCAACGGCGAGGCTCATGGTCACCGACCCGCCGTACGGCGTGGCGTACGAGGTTGACGGCAAGAACCCCAAGTTCAAGAAGCGCCACGCAGCGATCGCCAACGACGACCTTGGCGAGGACCAGGCGAGGTTCTGGACGGACGCCTTCAAGCACTGGCCGTTTGACGGCGACGCCTACGTCTTCGGTCCTTCCGGGCCGCTCATCTTCCGGCTGGCCGCAGCGCTTACTGCCGCAGGCATAGATCCCCGGCAACTCCTGATATGGGTGAAGGACCGACTGGTCCTCGGCCGCAGCCATTACCACTACCGGCACGAGCACATCCTCTACGGCTGGAAGGGGAAGACGTCCTGGAACGGATCGCGCAAAGAGGACTCCGTCTGGGACGAGCCGCGGCCTGCGGATTCGCCAGAGCACCCGACGATCAAACCGCTGCCACTCTGTGAGCGGGCGATCGAGAACTCGAGCGAGCCAAACGATGTCGTGATCGACGCCTTCCTGGGGTCGGGAACGACGCTGATCGCCGCCGAGCGCACCGGGCGGCGATGCTTCGGGATGGAGGTAGATCCCCACTACGTCGCCTTAGTGTTGGCCCGCTGGGAGGCCTTCACCGGCCTGAAGGCGGAGAAGGCCGAATGAACGGCTTGACTTCGTTTCCGAGCAGAGTGAGTAGTGCGGTCACCAAAGTCACCAAGTTCAAGGAGGTGCTCGATGATCGAAGACCGCAACCTCAAGGCCGGCACGAAGCTGGTCGCCACGTACAAGAAGCAGGAGTACGCCTGCGAGGTCGTCAAGACCAAGGACGGCGTTATCTACCGCCTGGCGGACGGGCAGGAGTTCAAGAGCCCGTCCTCGGCCGGCAGCGCGGTGATGGCCGGCTCGGCCTGCAACGGCTGGCGCTTCTGGACGGTGGAGGGCGAGGCGAAGCCGACGAACAGAGCAGGCCCCGTCAAGGCGCCGAAGGCCGAGCAGACGATCAAGCCGATGAAGGGTGCCGAGGGTCGGTTCTTCTGCTCGGCTTGCCAGGACGCGTTCGCTTCAGAAGAGGACAGCCCAACCTGCCCGAAGGGTCACAGCAACGCGCCGGCCGAAGCCGAGGCACCGAAGGCCGCGAAGAAGACGCCTGCGAAGCGCAAGGCGAAGACCAAAGTATAGGAGCCAGGGCTCCCGCAGAGACAGGCCCCTTCGGGGGTCTGTCCTCTCTTACTCAGGCACCCCCCTCCACACCAGCAAAGGTGGTGTTTGGTGGTCTCCAAGACCTGTAAGTCCCTCAAAGAGAGTGGTGAACCGTGCCGCGCTTTCGCGCTCCGCGACTCCGACTATTGTCTGATGCACGACCCGGAGCACGCCGAGGATGTAGCGGAGGGTCGCCGCCTTGGCGGGCTACACAGGCGCCGGGAACGCATCGTCTCGGCGGCCTTCGACTTTGAAGGACTGGCCACGATCCCGCAGATACGCCGTCCAGTCGAGGTGGCGATGCTGTCCGTCCTGGGGTTGGAGAACTCGCTGAGCCGGGCTCGCACGCTTGGGTACCTTGCCCAGGTCGCGGCGAGTCTTCTGGAGAAAGGTGAGGCGGAGGAACGTCTCGCTGCCCTTGAGGCCGCCCTTGGGCCCAGACTAGTGAAGAAGCGACGATGACCGTATCCACGCGCACGGACAAGCTCTTCTCGGCGCTGTCGGCGAAGGAGCGCGCCGTGATGGTGCTGCGCGCTTGGAAAGCGGGCCGGGAGCCAGACACGCAGATCAAGGCGACGATTCCGAGCCAACAGATCACCGAGTACAACGCGCTCATCGACCTGATGAACGACGCGCATGGCACCGTCTCTCCCTTCGTGCTTCTGATCCGTTCCCACGTTGAACAACTCGGCATGCTAGAAGGCTGGATCTTCACGCTGATGGCCTGGGGGCTGCGCACTTTTGATCTCGGGGTGCACATCTTCACCGAGGAGCCGGAGCCGGTCACGCAGTCGGAGTACGACAGGCTGAAGAAGTCATCCCGGAAGAAAGAGCCGAGACCCGATTGGGGGCTTCGCTATGAAGTGCTGCCAGACGAGATGGCCAGTGAAGTGGAGCGCCGACGCAAGAAGAGGGAGCATGTAAGGGAGCTGATCAGGGACGCCCCCTGGTCGCCGGACCGGGAGATGTTCGATCCGGAGGCGGACGCCGAGTCTGATGAGAACCTCCACGCCGTCCTCGTGCGCCGCCTCGCCGAGCGGTTCCGGCACTGCTGGAGCGGAATGCTGTCAGCCGAGACCATTCTCGCGGAGGCAGCCGAATGGTTCGATGGAGAGGAACCGATCCTGCTCCCGTTCAGAGAGTCGCTCGACTGGATGCGGGTAGAGCTTGCCGAGATTCACGACAACCTCAAGGAGCGCCACCTGCAGGACGTCGAGCTGCCGGGACCGGACGAGACGATGCTTGACGCGATGCGGGGAGCGATCAAGTGGCCGGTTGGTGGTGGCGGACCACGGGAGATCAATGTCACGGTCGACAGAGATCCTCTTCGCGAGGAAACGCCCGATCGGCCTCCGCTTCTCCCGGACTGAGCGCTTCGGCACCGGACGGCGATCACGAGGCTGACAGGTTGCCATTTGACGGATCGTTCCAAATGCGAGGCTGAGGACTGGGAAACCGCCCAACCCGATGTCCGGCGTACCAGCGCTCACCCGTCGCACGCAGCCGGAGACCGACCTGTCCCGATGGAGGCAGTAGCCGATGGCAGCGCGGACACACCGGCTCGATCACTCGACGCCACTCGCCTGTTACCCACTTCACCGTCAGCGCCCACCGCCCAGGCGCCCCCTCTCCGCAGAAGATGCAGTTCATGCCCAGAAGTAGACACCAAGAAGCCGCGAGCTCAAACGGGTCAGTGGCGGCCTGGGGGGCGAGTCCCGAGAGGTCGGCACGGCCGGGGTTGCTCCCCACTTCCACGTGATCGCAGCGCCTTTTCTGAGAAATCTCTAACCCCGGCAAGCTCCGCTCTTGCTACACTCCCCTGCGCGCTGAGGCTACGCGCTTGCCGGCAGGCGAGCGCATCGTGTGCTGCGGATTCAGCTCCCTAGGCCATGGGCCTCAGCGCTTTTCTGTGCCCATTTGATGCCCCTGATTGGCTACACTACGGATAGTTATCGGTCGCTAGGCTGCTGAGGCCGGCCACGGCTTATGAGCGTGAGTCGTTCTTCCCGGGCAGAGGGACACAGGTTCGATCCCCGTCTCCCGCTCCAACCCCTGATCTACCCATTGAATAACACCGGGCACCGGACCAGGCTCTACCGGGCAAAACCGTGAACCATCTGCTTTCTGAGCAGGGCATCTCCAGTTGCCACGTGAGCATGAATGTTGCCGCTGAGACAGAACTTTCTTGGCTTATCTGACATGAAAGTTGCAATGACCGGCTCGAGGAGATCGGCGTGGAGCCCAAGCTGCAAGGGCTATACGGCGCTGTTCAGGGCCAGCGAGGTGGAGACCTGGAACCGCCGCTACGAATCCTGGCGCCTGCACCAGGCGCTCGACTATCTCACCCCAGATCCGAAAGGGCGTCCGCGCTCTCGCCGCGGTCTACCAGGCGACGACGCCCTGGTGCTCAATCATCGTGCGGAAAGCATTTGGCGTTGCCGGTGCCGGCCACTCGAACCTCGTGAACGTCGGCACGGCACTCGCACTAGCCGCGATCCTAGTAGTATTCCTGGAACCACACTCTGGAAGGAGGCCAAACGCGTTGTTAAGGCGGCTCAGGAACCAGTGGTGAAGGAGGTTGCCGATCTGCGCCAGCGCGTGCAGACCTTGGCTGATCAGACGAAAGAACTGGTTCGAACGAAAGACGAGCAGATGAATCGTGCCCTGCGGGCGGTCACAGAGGTGCCCTCGTTTGAAAGCGTCACGGAAGCCCTGGCGATAGCCCAAGGCCTCGGCGCCCTGGCCGCGGGCATAGCCACGGTCCAGGGCGGGACAGATCCAATTGGTTGGAAGGACGCCGACGATGGCCCGAAGAAGGCTAGGCGGTCGGAGCGGTGTCGATCTAACTTACCGTTGGCCCGGCCGACGGTGGGATTCATTCCACCCTGTTCACACCCTGATTCCTGAATCTGCGCCCTAGCAATTAGGCCGGCCGGCGTTCTTCCCAGGCAGAGCGCCTGCCCTGAGCGAATTGCCCCGCAGACGTGCGGTGTCGATCCCGTCTCCCCGCTCCAGACCTGTCCGCCTCAGGAGGATACGAATTCTTGCCCATCAGGCCCCGAAAGGCGCTAGGGGGCGTTACGGCCATGATCCGAAAGGAGCATCTGCGACCTCGGGCCGATCAACGCTGAACCAAAGCGCGACGTCCAGGGGGCTCCGCAGGCGAGGGAGCTAATCAGACCGGTTCGTCGTTCGCCGCTGTCGCCAGCCGGTAGGTCGTCGAGTGGGTAGAAAGAAGCTGACAGCTCCGCCTGCAGCAGGTGTGTGATTCTGTCCGCTAAGTGTTTGGTAACCCCAGGGCCTTCCCTTGCTGTCGATCGACGATGCGGGGCAGTTCATGGGTCGCTCCTTGTCTGGGGTGAGACAAGGTTACCTTCGAGCCTGACTTCTAACAGACCCGATGTTCATTGGTCACACCCTCCTCGCAGCGGACGCTACGTGAGAGCTGGCCACCGATCTAATATCCGCATCTTCGGCGGGTACAGATTAGTGTTGCCGCGCCACGGCTAGGAGCCGGCGTCTAACAGCAGCCCCTGGACGCCTTGCCGTGCGGTTCTCTGCGCGATCACTCTCCCGGGCAGGACGCACCACCCAGGATCGTCCAGTCCGAATGCTTTTCCGGATTCCGAACGATGTCAGAGGTATTCGGGAGCATCACGCAATGCCCGTCAGGATTCTGTGCCGCCGTACGCCCTGACGGCCTCGCCGTCGAGGTGCTGGCTGGTGTGGGCGATGGCGTGGGTGTCGGCGATGGCGTCGGGCCGATTGGTGTAGCTGTTGGTGTGGGAGTAGGCGTGGGTGTCGGCGATGGCGTCTGGCCGCTGGGTGTAGCTGTTGGTGTGGGAGTAGGCGTCGGCGTCGGTGTAGGCGTCGGCGTCGGTGTAGGCGTCGGCGTCGGTGTGGGCGTCGGTATGGGTGTGGGCGTCGGGGTCGGCGTAGCTGTGCCGGACCCCACCGTGGGCGTAGGCGTCGGCGTCGGTATGGGAGTAGGCGTCGGCGTCGGTGCTGGGGTCGGCGTCGGCGTGCCTGTGGGCGTCGGTGTCGGAGTCGGCGTCGGCGTCGGTGTGGGCGACGCCGTCGCCGTCGCTACAGGTGTCGGCGTTGCCTGGAAGTTGACGCAGTTGGTCGTCGCGTCGGGCGCGATGATCAACTCTGCGCCGTTGATCACAGCGACCGGGATCTCGTTGGCGCTGGCGTCGACCAGCGTCACCGCCGTCAGGGTGAGCGGAACGCTCGTCGCGGAGACCACGGCGGGGGCCGTGTACGTCATGCGGATGAAGAAGCCGTCTCCCACGGCGCCGCTGATGCCGATAGAGGGGTCGTTGGAGGCGACGATCGTGTCGCTGCCGGTACTACCGCCGACCGGCGATGAGGCGGTGTTATCGACGGCAGCACCCCCAGGGACAGCTATACCGGTGCCCGTGTCGATGAAGCCGTTCGTCGCCGTCCGGGACGTGTCCGTGTTGCCGGAGATCGAGTTGAG
>DAINDD010000016.1:31580-43822 GCA_036732045.1 Chloroflexota bacterium | reverse complement strand
CCCCCCCGCGTGTCATTCTGAGCCGCAGCGAAGAATCCAGCCCTCCAGAGCGACAAACCGGCTCCGAGACAACGCCCAAACGCCCTCGCCGGCGACGAGATTCCCCTCATGGCGCGTGTCTTGAGCGTCGTGGACTCCTTCGACGCCATGACTTCTGACCGGCCGTATCGCGCGGCGCTCCCACCTGCTGAGGCCGTCCGGCGCCTGCGCGACGGCGTCGGCACACAGTGGGATCCGGAGATCGTATCGGTCTTCGTGGAGACGGTAGACTCCGTCGGTCACAGCGCAGACATGGCGGCTGTCGGCGACGAGAGGCGATAGGCGGAACGTCCCTGAGGAGAATCGCAAATGCGTGGCGCGGCCAGGTCCATCAACCGGCCTTCCTCGCCTGCTCGGCCAGCCACTCATTGGCCGCGTCGATTCCCCGGGCGGGCACGTACTTCGCCCCGTACCGCAGTTCCGGCAGGCGCCACGCCTTGCGAAGCCCCTTGCGGCGGTACGCCTTCCGGCAGGCTCGTCGTATCGACCAGGCGACTCTCTCAGGGTTAATTAGTACGCGCTCGTCCGTGAACCGCATGACGCGCAGGCCGGGGAGCAAACGCTTTAGATGGCGCGTTCGCCCCCGGTCGCGGGCGCGGCTGTCCGCTGCGCCGTGACCCTCTCCGTCCACCTCCACCGCTATACAGACCTCGGGCATCAGGAAGTCAACAATGTACTGCCCGATCACCGCCTGCGGCTCTACTGGGAACCCGAACCACTCCGGGCCTTCGTGGAGCCACATGTAAAGCGCCTCTTCCGCCAGAGTCATATTTCGCGCCATCGCGTCGGCGCGTTCTTCCATTAGTGAATCCACGACCTACCTCTCTTCTGATCGTAGCGGCTTCGCCGCCAATCTCGAAGACTTCACCGGCGCTGGTTTGTTCGCAAACGCGCCGCCGTCAGCGCAGCAATAGCAACCCGTCGACCCAGGCCGACGGTGGTGATTGCGGTCGTATTGCGAAACAATGTTGCGCCATCTCCATATGGACTTCTGAACGCCGGCGGCAAATACTTCACTGTATGACAGTCGACTCTAGGCTGCCGTTGACCGTTGAACTCGTGCCCAAGCCGCTGTGGGGACAAAATCCCAGAAGCGCAATGACCAACCGACAGTGGGACGACGTTCGCCGGAAGGTCTACGCGGACGCTGGACATCGCTGCGAGATCTGCGGAGCCGAGGGCAAGCTCCAGGCGCACGAGGTCTGGGAGTACGACGACGAGAAGTTTATTCAGCGGTTGATTCGGATGATTGCGCTATGTCCCTCGTGCCATGGCGTCAAGCACTTTGGCCGATCGGCTCTTGTGCTAAGGGAAGACGACAAGATGCGAATTTACAAACACTTCGTCGCAGTCAACGGCTGCAGCCGTGAGGAGTTTGCCAAGCACCTTCGAGCTGAACTCGCCAAGTATCAGAGCCGGTCGAAGCATGCCGATTGGAAGATCGACTGGGGACCGTTTCAGAAGTTCGACGCGCTCGCGCGAAAGATCGTGCGGGTGCCCAAAGCGAGAGATTGAGGAGCGCAAGAAACGCTAGTCACGGGAACTTCTCTAGCCTGATTCGACCGCCCATCTTGAACCCGGCCTTCTCTACGGCCGACTGAATCGTCTCCGCTTGGTCAGTGGCCAATTGGTTCCACATCGCATTGAAGTGCTCGCGGTGGAACACCTTCATCCGGTGCTTCTTCCCGCTTACCGAATCTCCGACTTGGCGAAGCAATGCGCCCCGCACCGACCTGCCAAGAAAGCGGTTCCAGAAATATGCATAGAGATCAGCGGCCTGAAGCGGTTCCTCGCGATGCGAATCGGCATAAGTTATATCACCCAGCTTCGCCTTGAGTTCGTCCGGTAGTTGACCGTTCTTAAAGAGTTCATGGAAGGTTTCCACGGCCCGCGACTCAATCACGTTCTGCCGGTCAAACACGAAATTGACCACCGCTCCGGTGGGAGTTTTTTCCAGCGCCTCGCCAACGAATGCCTGAAACACGCCCATATACGGCCTGCTCGGCGCGCCGGAAGTCTTGAATTTCGGAGTGACGCGGACGCTGCCATCGGCATAGATTACCGCCTTCGTCCCCAACATCCCGCCCGTAAAGAACCGGCGCTGATTGTGGGTTAGTGCATTCCAGGCGGGAACGTGGAGGGCTCCGCCGATTGGGTCTATCCGCCTACGGTCGATAATGCTCAGCAGTTCGCCGAGGAACGTCTGCATCCTGGCCTCAGACCAATCGCGAAAGTGGGGCCTATGCACCCACCTCGCCGGTTGGAATACATCAATTGCCTTGAACTCTGGAACGCCGTACTTGACTAGAACCGCCTGCCAAGCATGTCTCAGGTTGTCCCACTGGCGTGGCGAGCCGATATATCCGGCAATGATGCAGTAGGCCCCGGTTCCTTCAATGCCGCTTTCGTCCGCGAATGCGTATAGCTTGACCGTCACGTCCAGATGCTTTCTTCGTTAACCCGAGCGCCGTGGGCCAAGATCGCGGGTGCCCGGATAGTATTACATTGGGTTGGGCCGTGATTGATCACCACTGGCACCCTCTGAGTAAGCGCCATTCGCCACAAAGGCATAGCGACTTCAATCTTATCTGAGTCCCTCCGTTCTGAACGGGATGAGGCTCAGGGGTCGTCGGGATCGGGGTCACCCCGCCCCCGGACCGAGATTTTGAATAGCCCAAACCTAATTTCCACACTCGTTAGTCGCTTCACTCGGCGCAATGCCAACTACCCAAGGCCTCCCCCCACTAAGGCTATGATTACCGTGCCTAGCGTCAGCGACTGCAACAATCCCGGCAGATTCGATGCGTCCATAAGTCCCATGAAACCTCCTTCCACCCTGAACGACGGCGGAAAGACGTAAGAGGTTACACGATCAGCTACAGAATTAAGGAAAATAGTTTAGAGAGGGCCTAGACGAGAGATGCTTCACCCGGCCGGAACGTTGCACATCGCGGCGGTGGTCCGCTGCCCGCTAGATAAGCTTCGTCTGTTCGCCTTCGGTCGAGCGCTCGCGCGATGCCTGAGCGAACGGCGACACTTGCGGCGGCATCTCGACGCGCTTCCCGCTGAGCAGCTCGGCTGCGGTGATGATCTGCACGCGCGGATAGTCTTTCTGCCAGAACTCGCTGTGATAGGACCCCGTCGCGACCGCCTCTACCAGCATCGCCTTCGTCGGCTCCCGGAGTGTCACGAGCACCCCAATCGGCTCGCGCTCGCGTTCTAGGACGCCCTTTAACTCCCGCACGAAGGCGGGCTGAAGGTTTCCCGCCTTCACGGAGATCATCACCCGCCGCCGCCCAGTAGCGCCCTCGATGAACGGGATGACGCCGTCTATCCCGCTATCCGCACCCTTCTTGTTTTGACCACTGACGGGTGCGCCGCCCAGCTGGTGCACCGCCCAGAACTGGAACTGGTACGGGTCATGCGCGGCGAGCGCCTGCGCGCCCGGAAGGTCGGCGGGGACCCCCACTTCGTTAATTGTGATGCCGGGGAAGGCGTCGCGCATCCGCTGTTCGATAAGCCCAATGGCGAGATAGGTGACGTCGATGCCGGTCCATTGGCGTCCCAACTTCTCCGCGGCGTGCACTGCCGTTCCGCATCCGCAGAACGGATCGAGCACCATGTCGCCCGCGTTTGACGATGCGCCGATAATTCGTTCCAACAGCGCGAGCGGCTTCTGCGTCGGATAGCCAAGCCGTTCACGCCCTACAGGATTGATCCGGTTGATGTCGTCCCAAATGTCGGGGGAGGCCTTACCCTTCAATTCGTCTCGATGCCGCTTGTATTGGGGCATCGTGCCGCCTTTTGGCCAATAGATACGGCCCTCACTGTCGAGTTCATCGAGTCTGTCGATCGTGAACTTCCAATGCATTCCTTTGGCGGTTGGGTCAATACCACGCCAGGGCAAACCGGAGCGTCCTTTTCGCGTACCGGCGGCACACAGATTGTCTCGCCAATACAGGCGACCATCGCCGTCATCGAACCGGTAGTATTTGTCCAGGTATTCCTGCTCGTAATCAGTGCGTGGGCCGTTCCAAGTTACTTGATCGGACTTGCCGTAATAGAAGAGCACGTCGTGAATAGGAGCATACCGCTTTGCGCTACTATGGGCTGTCGTGCGTTTCCACACGATCTCGTTTCGGAAATTGGCAGGGCCGAAAATGCTATCCAAGACGACCTTCAGGTAGTGGCTCGCAGATGGGTCGCAATGCAGATAAATCGAGCCGGTCGGCTTGAGCACACGCCGCAACTCAATCAGTCGCACAGCCATCATGCTCAGGTAGGCAGTCACGTCGTTGTGCCCGAGCGCGTCCACCAACGCCTTGAGAAGGCGCGCGGTGTCGTCGGAGCCATGCAGCGCCACCTGCTCGAACGCATGCTGCGCCGAGTCGCCCCAGTGCCAGGTGTCCTCGAACGCCTCGATCTGCGCGGGACTTGACGCCATCGCCGCTTCCTTGAACAACACGTTGTAGGAGCGGCTAGAGTTGAACGGCGGGTCGAGGTAAATCAGGTCCACGCATTCGTCCGGGAAGTGCGACCGGAGCACCCCGAGGTTGTCACCGTAGAACAGGGTGTTAGTTTTCAGGTCTGCCATTCCCCGCATTATAGGGCTCAGACTGTCGGGGTCGCAGATCTAAACGGCATGGTCTTGGACTGCGGCAGAGCCGTCGCGGCTCTCGGCGAGAGCGTTAACCCGTCGGGGTTCCGCTCCCCGAGCGCGAGGGCGCTGGCCACTCGCGTGGCTGTGGGGACGGGAACAGCCCGACTGTGTGGCCGCCGTACCACCGAGCCTTATTCATAATTAGACCTCACCGCTGTAGAAGCGCTCCTGCTCATCCTGCTGCCATTCCTTCGCGGCCTGAAGGTGAGCCGCCAGCTCATCCGGTGAAAGCTGTCTAGCGGATTCCTTAGAAATAACCCAAACGTCGATTGGCTCGCTCACTCCAACAAAGTCAACGTTGATAGCCGTCCGCAGAATACGGAGCATTGCCATGATCGCCCTGCGCTCATCCACGCTGGATAGGCGCGTGCCGCCAAGCGTTCGGTACACCGCATAAGCGGTTGGTGCACCGCTGCCAATGGCATGAAATGACGGATGGAAGCAGAGCACGCCGTTCGGCTCGATCTCCAAGATTTGGGAGTCGTTTTCAGCCCAGGCGGCGATCAGGCCCCACAATGTGACCGTCCAGAGGCGGTCGGGAATTTTAGGATTGGCGGTTATGATCTGTTGAAAGACAGGAGTCACGCTCTTGCTGAAGTAGGTCCGGAGAGTTTCTGACTTCTTAAAGGACGTAGCCTCAAAGGGCTTATCCTTGAAGGCTTGGTGGCATTGTTGCGCTCGCCCCGTCGCTCCGCTAAACCCGACTACGCACGGCAATTTGCCCAGTTCCGTGAGCTTGGTTGTTTGCCAACGCACGCCTGCGATCGGATCGCTAGTTTGAGAATCGGCAGCAATAATTGCTCCACCGGGGTAGCGAAGGACCGCGATGATCGTCGCCGAGTTAGCCAATTTACCCGCTGAACAGGCTGCGCTCCGCGTACTCGGGGTATGCCTTGTAAACGTCACTCAGCAACTTACGAAACGATCGACTCTTAACCCAAGCTCTCTGTTCATCCAGAGCTTTAACCAGCGCTTTTGGCGCTTCCGCTCGAATCTCACCGGCCCGTTGTTCGCCTTCAGGAGTAGTCGTATAGGCACTCCAACCACCGGGATGCGGCTCTAACTGTATCAGCCCTTCAGCGCGTAACGAACCAAGGTCAGCATAGATCAGGGCTGCATACGGCCCCCAGTTGTACGGCTTGAACTGATACTGTTGCGTCGTGGGGGCACCCGCCCTTTTAGCGAACAGAAACATTGTCTTCTGGACTTGAATAGGTTCCATGAAGTCACCAATAGCGAGAAGGAGCCAATCACGACGTCTCATCTTTGACATACCTCTACCTCCCGTTTAATATCGATTAAACGGAAAGCCTCGGGAATCAAGAGGAGTGCCAGCTCCCCTTGGGGGCGTCCCGGTTCATATTGAGATCGACCCTCTGAGGGCCTGTGGTAACTCTACCACAGGCCCTCAAGGTGTTTATGACACCCCATCGGGAACGCTATCGCCCGAGCTTCCAGCGCGATCGCCGAGAACAGCGCGTGAAGCATCACGTGTGCCCGGCGTACCACCGTTCACCGGTAACCTTGAAACGGCATCCGGACCGGCCGGCGTTTCTCAGCAGCCGGTTGCACCGCGAGCAGACCGGCTCGACCACCCGCTCCCAGGCGCCGCCTGTGTGGTGGACCGTCAGTGCCCACCGGCCGGGCGCCGTCCACCCGCAAAAGATGCAAGCCATGACAGCGCCACCTTACACGGCGCCAAGGGCGGTTGATCAGTAGACGATTGGCACCAGCATCAATCCACAAGATAGAGAACTCGCAGGACTCGCCCGTCGAGCGGCCAAATTCACTGAACATAATTTTCTCGTTTTGCACGCGAAACTGCATTTATAATCTGTCAACTGATGAAGGCCATCCTCGCCGTATAGATATGAGTCGGCGTCGCTTTGCTGTCTAATTCCGGAATTATACCGTAATCCCAAAAACACGAAACTGCCAAACGAAACCAGTGACAATTGCCCCTTACACCTCTCCAGCCGCCCGTGCCAACATACTGACACATGCCACAAACAGGCCCAAATTCCCGGCGCGCCAAAGCCGTCTCCAGGCGCAACTCCTGGAAGCACGGCATACGCTCCTACGCCATCGTTCTCAGTAAGGCCGAAGACCCCGTCGATTGGGAAGAGCACGTCGCCGGCATATTCGAGAGTCTTCAACCCGAAGGACACCTCGAATCGATGCTCGCCGAGCGCGTAGCTATCAACCTCTGGAAGATGCGCCGCATCGACCACTTTCAGAATATTGCAACCATCAGAAACATGAGTAAGGCCTACGCCGACCTCCAACTGGCCGCTGCCGGCCGCCAGGGCACGCTCGGGAAAGGCGGCAAATATCCTGACATCCCGGAAGACGAATACAATCTCGCCCAGGCGCTGCGGGTCCTGCCCACTACCGATGATCTCGAAAAGATCATGCGCTACGAAGCCCACCTCCACCGC
The DNA here is from genome assembly GCA_036732045.1 of Chloroflexota bacterium. Classification (GTDB taxonomy): domain Bacteria; phylum Chloroflexota; class Dehalococcoidia; order SM23-28-2; family RBG-16-64-32; genus DATKKM01. Next base: position 36,685 of record DAINDD010000016.1, on the reverse strand, counting down.
CAGTACATCCAGACCCTCCACGAGCTCGAAGCCATCCAGATCCGCCGCAAGGGCGGCACGTCGCCCCTGGCACGCCTCGACATCATTGGTGCCCCCGGCGGCTGAACCCGTCCTCCTACCTCCAAACCTCCCTCTTCCTTCTTCACACCGATTTGACGGCCTATGGCCTTGCGCCTATACTTATAACACTCGCCCAATTGGGGGCGACTTTTTTTGGCGTCTGGCGCCGGCCGAAGTGGCGCAGTGGTAGCGCAAGCGATTTGTAATCGCTAGGTCGTGGGTTCGAATCCCACCTTCGGCTCCACGCGAGAGGAACAAGGAACCGGGAACAGGGAACACGAGGGAACGAAGTCCGGCCATGTTCCTGGCCACCCTGTTCCGCGTTCCTTGCAAAGCTGGCGGGGTGGCAGAGCGGTCAATTGCACCGGGCTGTAAACTCGGCGCCCTTAGGGCTACGCAGGTTCGAATCCTGCCCCCGCCACCATACACTCGGCATAGAGGAGGATGGAGACCAGAGGTTGCACGGCAATTCTCAAGTCTCCGCCACCGCTGGCAGACAGGGTTGGCCCGCGTAGCTCAGCTGGTAGAGCGCGTTCTTGGTAAGAACGAGGTCCTCGGTTCGAGTCCGAGCGCGGGCTCCACTACTTAACGCAGACGGCGCGGCAAGCGCAGGGCGAGCGCCCCCGCAAAGGGCGGTTTCCCTGTACCAACGTGGCGCGTTATCATAGGCGGGCTGGCTCACGGGCCGGTGCACCCGCGAATCATAGGAGGAATCCCCATAATGGCCAAGCGAAAATTCGTGCGCACCAAGCCGCACGTTAACGTCGGTACGATCGGCCACATCGACCACGGCAAGACTAGCCTGACCGCCGCCATCACCAAAGTGCTCGCCCTCAAAAAGCAAGCCGAGTACCGTGACTTCTTCAGCATCGACAAAGCGCCCGAAGAGCGCCAGCGCGGCATCACCATCGCCATCGCCCACGTGGAGTACGAGACGGAGAAGCGCCACTACGCGCACATCGACTGTCCCGGCCACGCCGACTACATCAAGAACATGATCACCGGCGCCGCCCAGATGGACGGCGCAATCCTCGTCGTCGCCGCCAACGACGGCCCCATGCCCCAGACCCGGGAGCATGTGTTGCTCGCCCGCCAGGTGGAAGTGCCGGCCATGGTCGTCTTCCTGAACAAGGTTGACATGATGGAAGACGCCGAGCTCCTCGACCTCGTCGAGCTGGAGGTCCGTGAGCTGCTCAGCAAGAATGAGTTCCCCGGCGACGATATCCCGATCATTCGCGGCAGCGCCCTCAAGGTGCTGGAGAGCACGTCGACTGACCCGGACGCGCCGGAGTACAAGCCGATCTGGGAGCTCATGGAAGCTATCGACAGCTACATCCCGCTGCCGGATCGCCCGCGCGACAAGCCGTTCCTGATGCCGATCGAAGACGTCTTCGGCATCAAGGGCCGTGGCACCGTCGTCACCGGCCGCATCGAGCGCGGCATCGTCAAGCCCGGCGAGGATGTTGAGATCGTCGGCTTCGCGCCCACCCGCAAGACAGTCTGCACGGGCGTCGAAATGTTCCAGAAGACCCTGGACTCCGGCGAGGCCGGCGACAACGTTGGCTGTCTCCTGCGCGGCATTGAGCGCGAAGACGTGGAGCGCGGCCAGGTCCTCGCCAAGCCCGGCTCCATCACCCCGCACACCGACTTCGATGCCGAGGTCTATTGCCTTTCCAAGGAAGAAGGCGGTCGCCACACGCCCTTCCTCACCGGCTACCGGCCCCAGTTCTACCTCCGCACGACGGACGTCACCGGATCCATCCAGCTGCCAGAGGGCATCGAAATGGTCATGCCGGGCGATAACGTTAAGATGATTGTGGAGCTGGGATCGCCTGTCGCGCTCGAAGAAGGCGTCCGATTCGCCATCCGCGAAGGCGGCCGCACTGTGGGCGCCGGCGTGCTCACCAAGATTATCAAGTAGCCAAACAGCTAGACCAAACAGGTTAGAATAGAAAAGACAGATGGCAAAGAAGGAAGACCGCGTGATCATAGACCTGGCCTGCAGCGAATGCCGCCAACGCGCCTACACGACCGAAAAGAACCGGCGCAACGATCCGGACCGGCTTGAGTTCAAGAAGTACTGCCCGCGCTGCCGGGTCCACCGTCAGTTCAAAGAGGCCCGCTGAGCAATGACAAACCGCGCAGTACGCCGCCAGCAGACCAAGGAGCCAAAGTCCGATAAGAGCGCTCGTTCAGCCGGGCGCAAGGCCATGCCCAGCATGAGCACCAGCGCCCGCGGCGCGGCTCAGCCGGCGCGCGGTGGCCTTCTGAGTTGGCGGCCGCGTTTCCTGATGGACGTTATCAGCGAGCTGCGCAAGGTCATCTGGCCGAAACGAGAAGACGTCACCCACCTGACATTCGTCATCGTCGTCGTTACCATCCTCATCGGCGCCGTCCTTGGTCTTATCGACATCAGCTTCAGCTGGCTGATCGACAAGGCCATCCTTTCCAAGACCATCTTTTGAACCGGCTGGGTATCTAATTGGCCAGGAAGAAGCGCGGCGGTGACCAGTTGGTCGAAGAAGCGCCGCCGCTACCCGGAAAGCGCCAGCGGGAGGTCATCCCCGAAGACGAGCTGTTCCAGCCTGGACGGGCCTGGTACGTTGTCCACACTTACTCCGGCTATGAGGACCGCGTCAAGACCAACCTGGATCAGCGCATCAAGTCCATGGACGCCCAGGACCTCGTGTTCCGCGTCGTCGTTCCTTCCGTGGACGAGATCGAGATCCGCGACGGCCAGCGCCGGACTGTCCCTCGCAAGATCTTCCCGGGCTATGTGCTCGTCCAGATGATCGGCCTCAAGCAGGACGATCCCTCCGCCAACGAGCAGGACATGGCGCAGTCCAGCAAGGCCTGGACCGTCGTCCGCAACTCCCCCGGGGTCACCGGCTTCGTCGGCTCCGGCACCTCGCCCACGCCTCTTGAAGAGGCGGAAGTGCGTTCCATCATCAAACAGATGAAGGCGGATGAGCCACGCGTCAAGGTCGGTTTCCAGGTAGGCCAGAGCGTCCGCGTCACCGACGGGCCGTTCGCCGACTTCGTGGGCACCGTCGAAGAGATCAACACGGTGAAGGGCAAGGTCAAAGTCGCCGTCTCCATCTTCGGCCGGGAGACACCGGTCGAGCTCGACTTCCTCCAGGTGGAGCGCCTCTAGCGCCAGCCGGGGACATCCTGATCGAAAGAGTGTGAACTCATGGCTAAGAAAATTCGCGCAGTCATCAAGCTCCAGCTCCCGGCCGGGCAGGCCACGCCGGCCCCCCCCGTCGGCCCCGCTCTGGGACAGCACGGCGCCAACATCATGGTGTTCTGCAAGGAGTACAACGAAAAGACCAGCTCCCAGGCGGGTAGCATCATCCCGGTGGAGATTACCGTCTTCGAAGATCGCTCCTTCGTCTTCATCCTGAAGACGCCGCCGGCCTCCGACCTGATCCGCAAGTCCCTCGGCATCGAAAAGGGCAGCGCCACCCAGGTACGCGAGAAGGTCGGCACGCTCAGCCGTCAGCAGGTGCGCCAGATCGCTCAGGCCAAGATGCGGGACCTTAACGCCAACGACATCGACGCCGCCATGCGGATGGTGGAAGGCACCGCTCGCAGTATGGGCGTAGAGATCGCAGGTTGAGGCATGCGCACCGGTCAGAAGGCATCGTCGCCTCGGACTCATGGAGCGAACGCGCGCCGCCGCGAGAAAGAGAAGATGGGTACCTTCGAACACACGCTTGAAATCGAACCGGCCCAGGGCGGCGCTTTCCTTGCCGTCGAAGCCTTGGTCGATACAGGCGCAACCTTCAGCCGGTTGCCGGCTGATATCGTCGAAAGACTCGGCTATGTCGCGACACGCCGCAAGAGTTTCGTAATCGGCGACGGGCGCACCGTCGAGATGGGCATCTGCGACGTCAAAGTCCGCATGGACGGCGAGACGACGACGACTCCCGTCATGATCGGTGATGTGAACACTCAGCCAATCATTGGGGCCGTTACGCTAGAGCAGTTTCTAGTAGCGCCCGATCCCGTCAACCAGAAACTGATCAGAGTCGAAGGACTACTAATGATGGCCCTACACGGAAAGAAATACACGGCCGCGGCCGAAAAGATCGAGCCGGAAAAGAACTACGAGCCCAAGGAGGCGATCTCGCTCCTCAAGCAGATGGCCTACGCCCAGTTCGACGAGACCGTCGAGCTGCACATTCGCACCGGCCTGGACACGCGCCACGCCGAGCAGCAGCTGCGCGGCACCCTCGTCCTCCCACACGGGCTGGGCAAGAGCCAGCGAGTGCTCGTCTTCGCTGAGGGTGAAGCGCTGCGCATAGCTGAAGAGGCAGGCGCGGACGAAGTCGGCGGCGACGCCCTCGTCAAGAAGGTGGAGGGCGGCTACCTGGACTTCCAGGTCGCGCTGGCTACCAAGGAGATGATGGGTAAAGTCGGCCGGCTGGGCCGCGTCCTCGGTCCCCGGGGCCTGATGCCGAACCCGCGTACCAATACCGTCGTCGAGGGAGAAGACTTGCCCAGGGCGATCCGCGATGCCAAGCAGGGCCGCGTCGAGTTCCGCACTGACCGCACGAACCTCGTCCATGTGCCGTTCGGCAAGATCAGCTTCTCTGAAGAGGCGCTGTACGAAAACTTCAGCGCGCTCCTTGAAGCGATCGTCCGCGGGCGGCCGTCCGGCGCCAAGGGCCAGTACATCCACACGATAACGATCACCACCACAATGTCCCCGGGCGTCCGGTTGGACCCCCAGATCGCTGCGGCAATGGGGAGCGCCGCCGCCTGATTGCCCCAGACGCGCCGGTGGCCTATAATCCGGCTCGTCGCAACTGAATAGCACTGTCTTCGGCCCGAAGACAGCGGGTCTCGCGCCTACTTCAGAAACGCGAGTTAAGTCTTCGCCCAATCGTAGAGATGTTCCCGATGGGACGTCTCTGGGGGCGGAGGGCCCGCCGAGGTTGAGAGGACTGTCGAGCTGCTGCTCGATGTCGGTCTCTTGCTTCGAGGGCGAGGGGCTTTTTCTTTGCCCGCAACTGCTCGTTTCCACTTGCCGTCCGCCGCTT
>DAINDD010000016.1:17688-31570 GCA_036732045.1 Chloroflexota bacterium | reverse complement strand
AGCGGGGCGGCCGCCCCAGAACGGAGGGCTTATGCCCACACAAGAGAAGATCCAGGCGGTATCCGACCTTCAAGACCGGCTCCAGCGCGCGACAATTGTCGTCAGCACGGAGTACCGCGGGCTCACTGTCAGAGAAATGCAGGACCTGCGCCGCAAGCTGCGGGAGGGCGGCATCGAGATGCGCGTCATCAAGAACTCGCTCCTCAAGCTGGCGGCCGAGCAGGCGGGCCAGGCCGAAGTCGCCGGCATCGTCGAAGGGCCCACCGCGCTCGCCATCAGCTACGGCGACGTGATCGACGCGGCCAGGGCGCTTATCGGCTTCGCTCGGACCGCCCCCGGCGCCTTCAAGCTGCGCGCCGGCTTCATGGACGGCTCCGTCCTCACGGCGGCAGACCTCACGAATCTGACGACGATCCCGCCGAAGCCAGTGCTGCTCGCGATGCTGATGGGCGCGATCGAAGCCCCTCTTGCGAACTTCGTCGCTCTCCTGGACGGCCCGCTCCAGGAGCTCACACAGCTCTTCCAGTCGCTGCTGAGCGAGCTGCCGGGCCTCATCGAATCGCGAGCTAGCCAACTGGAGGCAGCCGCGTAGCTCTGACACCCGGCACTCGGCACCTGACACCTGACACCTCGTAACTCACACCTGGCACCTAAACAAGGAGGAACGACATGGCAACCAAGGCAGGAAAAGTCGACCAGGTCCTGGACATCATCAAAGAGATGACGATCCTCGAGCTCAAAGACCTCAACGACCGCATCAAGGACGAGTTCGGGATCACGGCCGCGGCGCCGATGGCGATGGCCCCGATGGCGATGGGCGCTCCGGCAGCCGCCGGCGGCGACGGCGCTGCTCCGGCGGCGGTGGAAGAGAAGACGGAGTTCAACGTCGTGCTCAAGGAGGCGGGCGCGAACAAGATCAACGTCATCAAGGCCGTGCGCGAGATCACAACTCTCGGCCTCAAGGAAGCGAAGGACCTGGTGGAGGCATCGCCGACCAACGTCAAGGAAGGCATCTCCAAGGCCGACGCTGAAGCCGCCGTGAAGAAACTCCAGGAAGCCGGCGCTACCGTCGAGCTCCAGTAACCCCATACAATAGCTGGGCCGGTCTCCGCCGTATCGGCCGGGCCGGCCCGGCGTCTCTTGTTTCCGATGAATTGCTACGCGTGCGAGCGGGAAGCAACGCAGCGATGTCCCCGCTGCGGTAATCTCTACTGCCCACACCACGGGGCAAGCCTCTGTGGCGCCTGCATGGACCCATTGCGCTCGGCGCCCTCCCGCGGCGTCTTCCGGATTGCGCTCTTCGGCCTCTTCGGCGGCGCCGTCCTCGCCCTCTGGCTGCTCGTACGGCCCCCGTCCGTCCCCGGCCAGGAAAACGTTACCCGCAACGATCCCACGGCGACGCCGGCGCTGACGCCGGCCGGGGCCGGCGGCGGCGTGACGTCAACGCCCGAGCCCACGGTGGCAGCGGCCAGTTCCACGCCTGAACCTACCGCCACTCCGGTGCCGACAGCCACGCCCGTACCCACACCCGTGCCCACTCCCGCGCCCGTGTACTACACGGTTCAGTCCGGGGACACCTGGTACGGAATCGCGGGGTCGTACGGCGTTAACGCCCAGAGCCTGGCTTCGATCAACGGCCATACGTTGGACGACCTCCTGCACCCCGGCCAGACCCTCCAGATCCCCCAATAGACGCGCCGTGTGCGACACCCTCTGCGCAATCGGCCCGTCCGGGGCGATCTTCGCCAAGAACTCTGACCGTCCATCCGCTGAAGCCCAGCTGATCGAGGCGCTGCCCGCACGGACCCCGGGCGGCTCGCTACAAACGCAGTACCTGACGATTGACGACGCCGGCGCTGCAGCGATTCTTGGCTCACAGCCCGCCTGGCTCTGGGGCCTGAAGCACGGCGTGAACGAGCACGGCGTGGCCATCGGCAACGAGAAGGTCTACACGAGGGCCAACCCGAACAAGGAGCCGCCGGCGCTGATCGGCATGGACCTCGTGCGGCTGGGCCTGGAGCGCGGCCAGACGGCCGACGGGGCGCTGGAGGCGATGACAGACGCGCTGGAATGCTACGGACAGGGCGGGATCTGTGACCAGACAACGGGCGAGTCGTACTTCTCATCGTTCCTCATCTGTGATCCGGCGGGCGGCTGGCTGCTGGAGACGAGCGGGCGGACGTGGGTCGCCGCACCCGTCAGGGGCGCTGCTGCGATCTCCAACCGCCTTACTCTGCGACGGGACTGGACGCGCGCGTCCGCAGACGTGCTGACGGGTGCGGACTGGGACGAATGGCGGCACCCTCGTGCTCCCGTCGGCCACGCAGAGGTGCGTCTGGGAGCCAGTCGCGCCTGCCTGGCCCGCTCGTCCGGAGCGATTTACGCCCGCTGACCTCGCCGCGCATCTGCGTGACCACGGCGCAGGCCCCCTGGGGATCGCCGGCCGGCTAGGGATCGGGCGGGTCGCCGGTACCGCAAGGCTTCGCGGAGGACGGTTGCGGCGCGGGCGTCAGCGTCTGCATGCACCTGCGGGGCTATCAGAACACGACGTCATCCTCGCCAGACGGCCCCACCGCTCCCCGAAAGGAGGAAGGACTCTAGGGGACACCCCAGACCCGGAATGGGGCTGCCGCCCCCCTTCACCCTCGCTAGACGCCAATTCGCCCAAACCAAAAGGGGGCGGACAATGTCCGCCCCCGTCTTGACTTCCGTTGAGCTATGCGTCGCCGTCGATGACGCCGCCGGGGCCGGGCAGCTCTTCGATTTCGAGGCCGACGTCGGCGAGCTCGTCTTCGAGAAGCTCCACGCCTTCGAGCTCTTCGTCGAGAATATCGGTGATGTCGGCGACCGCCTCCCACTCCTTCTGGTCACCGTTGGGGCCCACGGCTCCGGCGAAGCCCGGCGGCAGCGCCATCTCGCTGATCCGTATGGGGAGAGGCTCGACTTCGACCTTGGCGCGGGCCGGGATAAGCTTGCCGATGATGACGTTCTCCTTGAGGCCGAGCAGGTGGTCCGTCTGGCCGCTGATCGATGCTTCGGTGAGCACGCGCGTCGTCTCCTGGAAGGAAGCAGCGGCGAGGAAGCTCTCCGTGTTCAGCGAGGCCTTGGTGACGCCGAGCAGCACCGGCGCCGCAGTGGCCGGCTCACCACCCGCGGCGAGGACGCCGGCCGTCTCGCTCTCGAACCTAAAGCGGTCGACGAGTTCGCCGGGCAGCAGCTTGCTGTCACCAGAGGAGTCGACGCGGACGCGCCGCAGCATTTGCCGCACGATGACTTCGATGTGCTTGTCGTTGATCGTCACGCCCTGGGAGCGGTAGACCTTCTGCACTTCGTCGACGAGGTATTGCTGAACGGCCTCCGGGCCCTGGATGCGCAGGATGTCCTGCGGGTTGCGGGGACCTTCGGTCAGCGCTTCGCCGGCGTGGATGTAATCGCCTTCGCGAACGCGGAGGCGAGAGGACGCCGGGATGGCGTAGTCACGCGACTCCCGCTCCTCGAACATGATCGAAAGACGGGCCTTGCTGACCGAGACCTGGCCTGAGGTGCGCGCCACGATCTCGCTCGCGTCGATCAGAGCCTGGCCGGCCTTCTCGTCCTTCGCTGTCTTTTTCTTGGCTTTCGCCGCCGGGACTGCCGCGGCCTTGGTCTTCTTCACCGGCACCTGCGCCAGGCGAGCTCCGGCCTCGACCTCCTGTCCGTCTTTGACGAGCAGCTTCATGCCTTTCGGGACCTGATAGTCGTCGCGATACATTTCGATGCTGGTAATGCGCAGCGTGCGGCGGTCGCCTTCGCGGATCAGCTCTGCCGTGCCGTCAATCTCGGCGCTGATGGAGGCGCCCTTCGGAACGCGCGCCTCGAACAACTCCTCGACACGCGGAAGGCCGGACGTGATGTCCAGCCCGGCCACGCCACCGGTGTGGAACGTGCGCATCGTGAGCTGCGTGCCCGGCTCGCCGATGGACTGCGCGGCGATGATGCCGACGGCCTCGCCATGCGTGACGAACTTGCCGCGCGAGAGGTCTCGTCCGTAGCAGCGGGCGCAGATGCCGCGCCGCGTGGCGCAGGTAAGCGCGGAGCGGACGTAAACCTTGTCGTGGCCGGCGGCGATGATGCGGTTGGCGTGGTCCTCCATGATCTCTTCGCCGCGGTCGATGATGACCTCGCCGGTCTTGGGGTCAGCGACGTCGGCGGCGGTGTAGCGGCCGACGATCCGCTCCGCCAGCGATTCGAAGAGGCCCTTCTCACTCGGCTCACCGACCCAGATGCCGGCCGTCGTACCACAATCGTCCTCAACGATGATGACGTCCTGCGCCACGTCGATCAGGCGGCGCGTGAGGTAGCCGGAGTCGGCCGTCCTCAGTGCCGTGTCGGCGAGCCCCTTGCGAGCGCCGTGAGTGGAGATGAAGTATTCGAGGACGGTGAGCCCTTCGCGGAAAGAGGAGCGCACCGGCAGCGGGATGATGCGGCCGGCCGGGTCACTCATCAGGCCGCGCATGCCGGCCATCTGGGAGATCTGGGAGATGTTCCCCTTCGCCCCCGAAACGGCCATGATGTAGACGCCGCCGTACTCTTCCAGGCGGTTCTGGATGATCCGCTGCACCTTGTCCGTGGTGTTGCGCCAGATTCCGATCGTCTGGTTGTCTCGCTCGTCGTCCGTGATCAGACCGAGGTTGAACTGCTCATCGATCTCGGCGATCAGCCCGTCCGCCTCGTTGAGCAGCGCTTCCTTCTCCACCGGCACACGCAGGTCGTTCATGGCGATCGAGATGCCGGAGCGGGTGGCGAAGTCGAAGCCGACGTTCTTCATCTTGTCCACCATGTCGGCGGTGGTTTGGTTGCTGAGCTTGTGGCTGCACTCCGAGACCAGCTCCTTGATGGTCTTCTTGTCCATCAGCACGTTGCGGAAGCCGAGCTCCTCCGGGATCACCTCGTTGAAGATGATGCGGCCGACGGTCGTCTCCACGAGCTTGCCGCCGGTTTTGGCGTCCCGCGCCCGGATCGGGGCGTGCAGGTCGACGTGGCCCAGCGAGTGCGCCATCCTGGCTTCGTCGAAATTGCTGTAGATGCCGCGCGGTGGCGGGCCCGGAGTGAAAGCGCCGCGTGCGTGCGGCTTGATTTCGGTCATGTAGTAGCAGCCGAGCACGATGTCCAGCGTCGGCGCGACGACCGGCTCACCGTTGGAGGGGTAGAGCAGGTTCTGACTGGAAAGCATGATCTGGCGCGCTTCGGCAACCGATGCGCGCGAAAGCGGCACGTGGACGGCCATCTGGTCGCCGTCGAAGTCGGCGTTGAAGGCGGTGCAGACAAGCGGGTGGATCTGGATCGCCGAACCGTCAATCAGTACTGGCTCGAACGCTTGGATGCCGAGCCGGTGCAGCGTCGGCGCGCGGTTCAGGAGAACGGGCCGCTCCTTGATGATCTCGTCCAGGATGTCCCAGACCTCCGGCCGCGCGCGCTCCACGATGCGCTTGGCCGACTTGATGTTGTGGGCCAGACCGCGCGCGACGAGGCCGTGCATGACGAAGGGTTTGAACAGCTCCAGCGCCATTCGCTTCGGCAGACCGCACTGGTGCAGCCGCAACTCCGGCCCGACGACGATTACGGAGCGGCCGGAGTAGTCCACGCGCTTACCGAGCAGGTTCTGGCGGAAGCGACCCTGCTTGCCCTTGAGCATGTCCGAGAGGCTCTTCAGCTTGTGGTTGCCGGCCGTGGAGACGGCGCGGCCGCGACGGCCGTTGTCGATCAGGCTGTCGACGGCCTCCTGGAGCATGCGCTTTTCGTTGCGGATGATGATCTCCGGCGCTCCCAGCTCCAGCAGCCGCTTAAGGCGGTTGTTGCGGTTGATAACGCGGCGGTAGAGGTCGTTGAGGTCGGACGTGGCGAAGCGGCCGCCGTCCAGCTGCACCATCGGCCGCAGGTCCGGCGGCAGCACGGGCAGCACGCCCAACACCATCCAGGGCGGCTTGTTGCCGCTCTTGCGCAGCGCTTCGATGACACGCAGACGCTTGGTGGCCTTCTTGCGGCGCTGGCCACTAAAGTTCTGGATCTCGTGCCGCATCTTGACGGACAGCGTGTCCAGCTCGACGCGGTCGAGGATCGCCAGGATCGCCTCGGCGCCCATGCCGGCGTTGATCAGGCCGGGATAGCGCTCCTGCAACTCGCGGACGTTCTGCTCGGCCAGGATCGTGCACTGGTCGTCGCGGATCGGATCCTTGAGATCCTCGACCTCTTCGATCCGGCGCAGGAAGTCCGCCCGCGCAGCCTCGCGCTCTTCGTTGATCTTGCGGCGTATCGGCTCCATCTCGGCGAGGGCGGCCTGGCGAGCCTTCTCGACGTCTGTCTGAAGTGCCGTCTCCGCCTGCTTGAGGCGCTCGCCGCGGCTATTCTCCAGTTGCTTGGCGCGCCGCTCGACTTCTTTGTCGAGCTGCTTAACGGCGTTTTTGGGGAGCTGCTCACCGCGTCGGGCCAGCAGGAAGTTGTCGTCCAGACCGGTCTTGCGTGGCGCCCGCTTTTCGCCGATCTCGGCGATGGCGGCACGCACTTCTTCGGCCCGGGCGCGCAGCGCTTCGCTCTCGCGGTCGACAGCTTCGTTGGCGGCTGCGAGGCGCGCCTCGCGGTCGGCCTCGACCCTGGCGATCGCCTCCGAGGTTGCCGTCTCGATCTCTCCGATGCGGCCGGCGTTTTCTACTTCGCTCTGGTCGACGGCGGCGTCCATCTCCTTGCGCAGCGCCTCGAGGGCCTGCTCGCGGACCTTCTCGTCGAGGGAGCTGACGATGAACTGGGCGAAGTAGAGCACGCGCTCCAGACTTCGCGGGGAGATGTCCAGCAGCAGGCCGATGCGGCTGGGCGTGCCCTTCACGAACCAGATATGAGCGACGGGCGAGGCGAGCTCGATGTGGCCCATCCTCTCGCGGCGCACCTTAGAGCGAGTTACCTCGACTCCGCACTTGTCGCAGACGATGCCCTTGTAGCGGACGCGCTTGTACTTGCCGCAGTAGCACTCGAAGTCCTTGGTCGGCCCGAAGATCTTCTCGCAGAAGAGGCCATCCTTCTCGGGCTTGAGCGTTCGGTAGTTGATGGTTTCCGGCTTGGTGACTTCGCCGTATGACCACGACCGGATCTGCTCCGGCGAGGCCAGCGAAATTCGGATCGCGTTGAAGTCGTTAACTTCCAGCGCCAATTAAGTCCTCCCCTTTTTCGAAACCGCTGAGGTCGATGCCGCCCAGGTCGGGAAGCTCGGCCGCGGACGTGTCAGACAGCATCACGCGCTCTTCTTCGTCGTTGAGGACTTCCACGGCGAGGCCCAGGCTCTGGAGCTCCTTGACGAGCACCTTGAACGACTCCGGCACGCCGGGCTCCTGGATGTCTTCTCCCTTGACGATCGCTTCGTACGTCTTCACGCGGCCGACGACATCGTCGGACTTCACTGTCAGCAGCTCCTGCAGGATGTGCGCGGCGCCGTAAGCCTCGAGTGCCCACACTTCCATCTCGCCGAAGCGCTGGCCGCCGAATTGCGCCTTGCCACCCAACGGTTGCTGCGTAATCAGCGAGTAGGGGCCAGTGGAACGCGCGTGGATCTTGTCTTCCACGAGGTGGACGAGCTTCAGCATGTAGATGTAGCCGAGCGTGACCGGCTGGTCGAAGCGCTCGCCGGTGCGGCCGTCGTAGAGGACTTGCTTGCCGTACGTCGGCGCGGCGACGCCGCGCTCCAGCAGCATCTTCTCGCAAAGCTGGTCGAGGTCGCGGTAAGACTTGCCGCGCACCCGCTTGGAGCCCTGCGACTCAAGCCAGAGCTCGAGACCGGCGCGGCGGGCCTCGCCGACTTTGTTGTCGTCGAAGATCGCCTCGGCGTCGTAGTTCTTGCTCGCGAGCCACTTGTGCACTTTGGCCGTGTCGATGCGCTCGCCGATCGCGTTCGCGTCCTTGTGGCCGTTGACGGCACCGTCGAGAATCACCGCGTCGGCCTGCTCGCAGATCCAGAGGCGGCAGAGCGCGTCCTCGATCGTTGCCGGGTTACCGCCGTCGAAGACGGGGGAGACGGCGCGGAAGCCCATCCGGCGCGCTGCCCAGCCGAGGTGCGTCTCCAGCACCTGGCCGATGTTCATGCGGCTCGGCACACCGATTGGGTTGAGCACGATGTCCATCGGCGTCCCATCGGCCATGTGCGGCATGTCTTCCACCGGGAGGATGCGAGCGACGACGCCCTTGTTCCCGTGGCGGCCGGCCATCTTGTCGCCCTCGGCGATCTTGCGCCTTTGGGCAATCGAAATGCGCACCATCGCCTGCACGCCGGGTGACAGCTCGTCCGTGATCTGGGCGTAGTAAGGCCAGCGGCAGTGGTGGTTCGCGGAACCGTGCTGCGGGCGGCCGGGATCGTTGTCCGGCCGCGCGAAGAACTTGGTCTCGATGACTTTGCCGCGCTCGCCGTGCGGGACGCGCAGCGAGGTGTCCTTCACCTCGCGCGCCTTCTCGCCGAAGATCGCGCGGAGGAGCTTCTCCTCGGCGGTCAGCTCTGTTTCGCCCTTTGGTGTGATCTTGCCGACGAGGATGTCGCCGGACTGCACCTCGGCGCCGACGCGAATTACGCCGTACTCATCGAGGTCGATCAGGCTCTCTTCGCCGACGTTGGGGATGTCGCGAGTGATCTCCTCGGGGCCGAGCTTGGTATCGCGGGCCTCGACCTCGTGCTTCTCGACGTGGATGGAGGTGAACTTATCGTCCTGGACGACTCGCTCGGAGAGGATGATCGCGTCCTCGAAGTTGTAGCCGTCCCAGCTCATGAACGCGCAGAGGAGCGTCTGCCCCAGCGCCAGCTCCCCGTTCTCCGTGGAAGAGCTATCGGCCAGCGTCTGGCCCTTGCTCACGCGTTCGCCACGGCTGACGGCGGCACGGTGGTTGATGCAGGTGCCCTGGTTGGAGCGAATGAACTTGTTGAGGGCGTACTTGCGCTCGCCGCCATTGTCGTACTCGACAGTGATCGCGTCGCCGGTGACAGCGGCCACCGTGCCGGCGCTGTCGGCCATGATGACCTGCCCGGAATCGATCGCCGTCTGCGACTCCATGCCGGTGCCGACGAGCGGGATTTCCGGCCGGACGAGAGGAACGGCCTGCCGCTGCATGTTGGCGCCCATCAGCGCCCGGTTCGCGTCATCGTGCTCGAGGAACGGGATCAGCGACGCGGCAACGGAGACGACCTGCTTCGGCGAAAGGTCTACATAGTCGACGTGAAGCGGATCGGAGTTGGTGAATTGGCCGGCGTGCCGTGCCTCGACACGCTCCGTCATGAAGCGGCCGCGGTCGTCGAGCGGCGAGTTGGCCTGGGCGACCATGAAGTCTTCTTCTTCGTCGGCGGAGAGGTAATCCACTTGCTGCGAAACGAACGGCTTCACGGGGACGGTCTTGCCGACGGCGTCGGCCAGCTTCTTGAGCACCCTGGCGTCGACTTCCGTGCCGGCCGGCACGATCACGCGTCCCCTGGCGTTCTTGACGTCTTCGCGCAGCGCCCGGCCGAGCAGACGGTCGGACCCCTTTGGGAGATCGCGCGCGACTTTTCGATACGGCGTCTCGATGAAGCCGTACTCATTTACGCGGCCGTAGGTGGCGAGCGAGCCGATCAGGCCGATGTTCGGGCCTTCCGGCGTCTCGATCGGGCAGATGCGACCGTAGTGGCTGAAGTGGACATCTCGCACGTCAAACCCGGCTCGGTCGCGGGAAAGGCCGCCGGGGCCCAGCGCGGATAGGCGGCGCTTGTGCGTCAGCTCGGCCAGCGGATTGGTCTGGTCCATGAACTGCGAAAGCTGGGAACCGCCGAAGAACTCCTTGATCGCGGCCACGACGGGCCGGATGTTGATCAGCTGGCTGGGCGCGGTCTCTTGCGGGTCGGTGATCGTCATGCGTTCGCGGATCACGCGCTCCATACGCAGGAGGCCGATGCGGAACTGGTTCTGGATCAGCTCGCCCACGGTGCGGACGCGCCGGTTGCCCAGGTGGTCGATGTCGTCCGAGCGGCCGAGGCCGTTGTTCAGACGCACGATCTCCCGCGCAATCGCCATCAGGTCGCCGGGGATTAGCACGCGCTCCTGGGTAATGTTGGCGCGGCCGAGGCGCTTGTTCACCTTGTAGCGGCCGACTTTTCCCAGGTCGTAGCGGCGCGGGTTGAAGAACAGCGAGTTGACCAGCTGCTTGGCGTTTTCAATCGTCGGTGGGTCGCCCGGGCGGAGCCGGCGATAGAACTCCAGCAGCGCCTCTTCCTTGTTCTCGCAAGCCGGATCACGGTCCAGCGTCGCCTTGATGTAGCGGTGGTCTTCGTGGACGTCGACGTCCTCGAAGAGAGCGAGCACCCGGTCGTTGGTGCCGAGCAGGTGCATCAGTTGGCCGCGCAGCTTGTCCGCTTCGCGCTCTGTCTTGGCTCCTTCGATGTTCTTCTGCAGCTCCTTGATCGCCTTGGCGCTGGGGTGCTTCGGCAGAAGCTCAGGCTCGTCGATGGCGCGCAACAGCGTGGTGATCGGAATCTTGCGCTTGCGGTCGACCTTGACGGAGACGATGTCCTTGTTCGACGTCTCGAACTCCAGCCAGGCACCGCGGTTGGGGATCAGCTTGGCGTAGCAGAGGTCGCGCCCGCTCGTGTTGTCCGACTCCAGAGTCAGGTAGACGCCGGGGGAGCGCACGAGCTGGGAGACGACGACGCGTTCCGCGCCGTTGATGATGAAAGTGCCTTTTTCTGTCATGAGCGGGAAATCGCCCATGAAGATCTCCTGCTCCTTGATCTCGCCGGTCTCCTTGACCAACAGTTCGACGTTCACCCGCAGCGGCGCGGCGAAGGTGGCGTCGCGCTCGCGGCACTCGTCCTGGCCGTACTTCGGATTGCCGAAGCTGTAGCCGGCGAAGCGCATCTCCAGCCGGTTACCGGTGAAGTCCTGGATCGGCGATATCTCGTCAAGCAGTTCACGCAGGCCTTCGCGCTTGAAGATTTCGTACGATTGAAGCTGGATCTGGATCAGGTTAGGGAGCGGCAACACATCCGGGATGCGGGAGTAGGACTTAACGAGTTTCGGGACGCTGAACTTCTCAGCAATGACGTCTCGGGGCACAACCATGCAGAACCTCTCCTCAGACAGGCAAGAACCGACGGATCAATTGAGTTAAGGGCTAATCGTCAAAGGCAAGTGTGTAGGGCACAAAGAAGGGGGATTTCGACAAACATCCACTTGATACTCTAGACGTGCTTGTGTCCACTTGTCAATACAAATGCAATAGGCCCAGCATTATTTGTACGACTAATCTGCAGCTACGGATCCGGCCCGCGAGGTGAGATCGCGCGTGAGTCCATCAGCTGGCGGCGGTCCGGCCTCGGCGCGGTGATCGGCCTCCATCGCCAGCAACGCCTCCTTGCGCTCCACGCCCTGACCGTATCCGCCCAGGTCGCCGTTGCTGCGCACAACGCGATGGCACGGGATGAGCAGCGGCACCGGGTTCGTCGCACAGGCGCGAGCCACCGCCCGCACGGCCTTCGGCATGCCCATGTCGAGCGCCACCTGCGAGTATGACTTCGTCTGTCCGTAGGCGATCGCCTGGAGCGCCCGCCAAACGCGTATCTGGAATGCGGTCGCCTGGATGTCCATAGGGAGGTCCAGCCGCACCTGGCGCCCGTCCAGGTAGCGGACGATCTCCTGCACCCAAACACCGGCGTCCCCGTAACGGCGCGCCATCAGCGCCAGCGGGAACTCGTGCCTTAGCGACGTCTCCAGTTGCTCATCCGACTCGCCGAGCCGCACCGCGCAGATGCCGCGCTCCGTAGAGGCGACGAGCAGCTTGCCAAGCGAACACTCGACAATCTGGTAGCCGATCGCCATCCCGCGGCCGCCCCGCCGGTAGGTCGCAGGCGTCATCCCCAGCTGCGAGTCCGCCGATTCGTACAGGCGGTTGCTGGACGGATAGCCGGCGTCGTACATCGCCTGGGTGACAGTCGCGCCGCCGCGCAGGCCGTGCTTGAGCCGCGTCGCCCGCAGGGAAGCAGCGTACTCGCGCGGCGGCAGGCCAAGTGTGCGCTTGAACAGGCGTCGCAAGTACTCGGCACGAAGGCCCAGCCGCGCGGCAACCGGAGCGAGCGAGACGTCGGCGTCATCGCCCTCCAGGTACTCGCAGGCCTGCTGGACGTGGTCCGGGCGGGCGTCGCTGGTTAGTTCGCGGGGGCGGCAGCGCTTGCAAGCGCGGTAGCCAGCCGTCTCGCACTCGTCCGCCGTCGCGAAGAACGTCACGTTCTCGCGCTTCGGCTGGCGGGAGCGGCAGGAGGGCCGGCAGTAGACGCCCGTTGTGCGAACGGCCACGTAGAAGACGCCGTCCATCGAAGTGTCTTTGCTGAGGGCGACCTGCCAGCACAGCTCCTGGTCCGCGATCGGCATTTCGTCTCTCACCATCGTTTGAATAGCCATCGTCTTTACCTCCGCTGCCAATCTATCGGCGGCGAGGTGCGGCAGCTATCCGGGTTCTGCAATCAATATCCGGGGCCTACCCAAAGTATCGGCTGGGACGGACGCTGGTTCAACAAAGCGGCACGCCGGAACGGTTGTCAGCGTTTGCAGGCGTAGTGTATTTTGAGGGGCGTCCCTGCGGCCGGTAGCCACACCTGGCCTGCGGACGAGACTAACTTTGAGCGACGCACCCGCTTTCCAGGACCTGAAGGTCTTCACTGGCAACGCCCATCCCACCCTGGCCCGGGACATCTGCGCCTACATGGAGCTGCCGCTGGGCGAGGCCGAAGTCTTCGAGTTCTCCAACGAGAACATCTTCGTCCGCTTCTGCGAGAACATCCGGGCTCGCGACGTCTTCATCGTGCAGACGATGACCTCGCCCGTGAACACGCGGTTGATGGAGCTGTTCATCATGATCGATGCGGCGCGGCGAGCCTCTGCCGGGCGGATAACCGCTGTCGTGCCGTACTACCCGTACTCCCGCAGCGATAAGAAGGACCAGCCGCGCGTGCCGATCACTGCCCGCCTGATCGCCAACTTCCTCGAGTCGGCGGGCGCGGACCGGCTGCTGACCGTCGACCTTCATGCCGGGCAGATCCAGGGCTTCTTCAACATCCCGGTCGACGAACTGACCGCCCTGTCCATACTTTCCGGGTACTTCAAGCAGAAGCGCATCCCCAACCTGACCGTGGTCGCCACCGACGTTGGCGGAGCGAAGGGCGCTCGGCGCATGGCCGACCGTCTGGACGCACCGCTAGCTATCGTCGAGAAGCGGCGCCTGGGCAACGACGAGCGCGTGGAGGCGATGACGATCATCGGCGACGTCAAGGACCGGGCGGTGCTCATCGTTGACGACGAGGTACTCAGCGGCAGTACGCTGATCGCCACAGCCGAGGTTGTGATGCAGAACGGCGCGACGGCGGCCTACGCCGCGGCGACTCACCCGATCCTCTCCGGAAACGCCGTCGACGGCATCGCCGCCTCGCCGATCAAAGAGGCCGTCTTTACGGACACGATCCCGATCCCGCCAGAGAAGATGCTGCCGACGATGACGGTGCTCTCCGTCGCTCCGCTGCTGGGCGAAGCGATCCGCCGCATCCACACCGGCCAGTCGGTCGGCGAGCTGTTTAACGGGCACTGATACCACCAGGCCCCGCCCGCCCGGGTTAGAACCTAGAACTTAGAACCCAGAACCTACGCAGCGTCGTCGCACGTCCGGAACGTAAGGGCGAGGCGTCCACATTCACGACAGTGTCATTGCGGCGTCGCAGGCGGACGGCGTCAATCGACGTCTCGCACCTACACCGCTCGTCCGGAACCAGGCGGGCCAGAACAACGTCCCGTCCCAGCCGGTTCGGGGTTCTTGGTTCTAGGTTCTAGTCGTTGCTGGTATCATAATTTGGTGCATGCCA
>DAINDD010000016.1:0-17678 GCA_036732045.1 Chloroflexota bacterium | reverse complement strand
AAGCCGCTTCCCCGCATTTGAGTGGCCGAATAGGCACCCAGAACCGAGAACCTGGACCCTCCGCCATCGCCGTCACGGCAAGGTCGGCGCCGTTCACGTTGTCGCCGCCTGCAAAAACGTCCTGGAGCACTGCCTGGGCGTGCGCTCGTCAGAACAGAATAGCGTCACGGTCCAACCGGTTCTGGGTGTTTGTTTTAGGCTCTAGTCGTTGCTGGTATCATAATTTGGTGCATGCCAAATCGGAGATGGGGCTCCCGAACGTTTCTATTGGTAGCCCTTGTGGCATGAAACGAAAGTTGGACTAACTGATGGTGCTCGGAATCCTCAAGAACGCGTTCGGCAACTATAACGAGAAGGAGCTGAAGAAGCTCTGGCCGTTCGTTCATGAGACGAACGAATGCGAAGCCGAGATGCAGGCGCTCAGCGACGAAGAGCTCGCCGCCAAGACGCCCGAGTTCCGGCAGCGGCTGGCCGAAGGCGAAACGCTGGACGACATCATGCCGGAAGCGTTTGCGGTCTGCCGGGAGGCGTCGCGACGCAGGCTGGGACAGCGCCACTTCGACGTGCAGGTCCTGGGTGGCATCGTCCTTCACCGCGGAAACATCTCGGAAATGAAGACCGGTGAGGGCAAGACGCTCACGTCGACGCTGGCGCTGTACCTCAACGGCCTCGGCGGCGAAGGCGCGCACCTGATTACGGTGAACGACTACCTGGCCAAGCGAGACGCCCAGTGGATGGGCGCTATCTACCACAGCCTGGGCCTGACAGTGGGCATCCTCCAGCACGACACGGCGTACCTCTACGATCCAACGTCCAACCGCGACGACCACAGCATGCGCTACCTGGTCCCGTGCACGCGCCAGGAGGCTTACGCCGCCGACATCACCTACGGAACAAACAACGAGTACGGCTTCGACTACCTGCGCGACAACATGGTCACCGACCTGACCAACGCAGTGCAGCGGACGAACATCCCGCACGCCTATGCCATCGTCGACGAGGTTGACAGCATCCTGATCGACGAAGCCCGCACGCCGCTGATCATCAGCGGCCCGGCCGAAGAGACCGAGGAAGTCTACAAGACGTTCGCGCGCATCGTGCCGCGGCTTAACCCGGACCGCGACCTGATTATCGACCTCAAGCACAAGAGCGTCAGCCTGACCGAGGAAGGGACAGCACTGGTCGAGCAGGCACTCGGCATCAAGAACATCTACGACCCGCAGAACTTCCGCCTCACGCGCTTTATGGACGCGGCTCTCAAGGCGCAGTTCATGTACGAGCGCGACAAGCAGTACGTGGTCAAGGACGGCGAGGTCATCATCGTCGACGAGTTCACCGGCCGCCTGATGACCGGGCGCCGCTGGTCGGACGGCCTGCACCAGGCGGTGGAGGCGAAAGAGAACGTCAAGATCCAGCGCGAGAGCGTCACCTACGCCACGATCACGCTGCAGAACTACTTCCGCCTCTACGCAAAGCTCGCCGGCATGACGGGAACGGCCTGGACGGAGCACGAGGAGTTCCACCAGATCTACGACCTGGACGTCATCATCATCCCGACAAACCAGGAGATGATCCGCCTGGACCTCTCCGACATCATCTACAAGAACCACACCGGTAAATGGCACGCCGTTGTCGAGGAGATCGAAGACGCCCACGCCGACGGCCGGCCGGTCCTCGTCGGCACCGTCGCCATCGAGACGTCGGAGATGCTGGCCGACCAGTTGAAGCGCACGTCCACATGCCGGCTCGAGGACTGCGGCGAATACCACGCTATCTGCCCGCTCAAGGAGCCGAACGTCCTCAACGCCAAGCAGCACGAGCGTGAAGGTCACATCGTCGCGCAGGCGGGCGTCCTGGGCGCCGTCGTCATCGCTACGAACATGGCCGGCCGTGGTACCGACATCATCCTCGGCGGCAACCCGGAGGCGATGGCTGAAGAGATCGCACGCAAGCGGGACATCGACCTGATCAACGGTTCGGCGGAGGTTGCCGAGCAGGTCCGCGCCGAGGCCCGCGGGGCGTGGCAGTCCGATCACGAGCGCGTCGTGGCGGCGGGCGGGTTGCACATCGTCGGCACGGAACGCCACGAGGCGCGCCGCATCGACAACCAGCTGCGTGGCCGCTCCGGCCGCCAGGGCGACCCTGGCAGCTCGCGCTTCTTCGTCTCGTTTGACGACGACCTGATGAAACGCTTCTCGCCGGAGTGGGTGCCCAACTTGCTCGGCCGGATGGGCATGGACGAGACCACGCCGCTGGAAAGCGGGATGGTCTCGAAGGCGATCGAGTCAGCGCAGTCCAAGGTCGAGGGCCACAACTTCGACATCCGCAAGCACGTCGTGCAGTACGACGACGTGATGAACCAGCACCGCGACGTCATCTACAAGCAGCGCCGCCGCATCCTGGGGTTCGCCGACGTCAAGTCAAGCATCCTCGAGATGATCGACCAGGAGATCCAGCGCGTGTTCGATGCTTTCGCGCCGGGCGACGAAGCGGCCAGTTGGGACCTGGAAAGCCTTCTCTCCGAGCTCAAGGTGATCATGCCGACGCCGACCAGCTGGACGCCGAAGCTGTTCAGCGACATGGTCTTCGCGGAGGCGCTGGACACCGTCATGGACCACGCTCACGCCGAGTACGAGAAGAAGGAAGAGGAGCTGGGCTCGGAGAAGATGCGGACGCTGGAGCAGCTCGTCCTCTTGCGGGTCATCGACAGGCTCTGGGTGTATCACCTGACCGCGCTCGAGGAGCTGCGCCAGGGGATCGGCCTCGTCGGCTACGGACAGCTCGACCCGCTGGTGGAGTTCAAGCGAGAAGCGTTCGACATGTTCGGCCAACTGAACGAGCACATCCGCCAGAACACCGTCCGCCAGATCTACCACGTCACGTTCACGACTCCCGCGACGCGGCCGCAGGTCCCGCAGAACGCGCGCGAAAGCGGGCCGTCCGAGGCCGAAGCTGTGGCCCCGAGCGGAGCAAATGGCAAATCGAGCCGAAAGCCGAGCAGTGCCAAGAAAAATCGGGCTCGCGCCAAGGTTATGGCAGCCGGATCGGCCGCGGCCGAGACATCGCAGCCCGCCGCGGCACCGGTTGGCCGGGTGGCAGCCGGCCGCCTCGGCCGCAACGACCCCTGCTCCTGCGGCAGCGGCAAAAAGTACAAGAAGTGTCACGGCGCCGGGGGAGTAGCGGGGCTCAGCTAGCCATGCATCGCACCCAGGCCGGGCCGGAGCGTGACATCCACGCCGAGGCAGAGGAGATCCTCGCCACGCTGCGCCAATCTGCTTCCGGCGGCGAGCCGCATTGGTTCCTTGCCCTCCTGGAAGCCGTGCGCCGGTGGCCGCTACCCGCCGAGATGGTTGGCGAGCGTTCGTACCGTTACCTGGTTGGTGGCGAAGCGTTCGACTGGCTGCTGCTGGCCGAGCGGCTGCTCGATGAAATCAGCGACCTGGCGCCGGCGGATGAAGCCGAGGCGCTGCTCTTTCACCAACGCCTGCCCCTCGACACGACGGATGCCGACCTCCAGCAACTGCTGGGCGCCAAGTACAGGCCGCACCTCAACTTCGTCTACGGCGTCCGCGTCGAAGAAGCGCTGAACGCGGCTGTCGGCGACGAGGTGCGCAAGGAGCGCGGGGCTGGTCACGTCTGGGACAACAACGGCCACCTTGACGACGAGGTCTTCCACCGCATCTACGGCCACCCGCTTGCCGAGTTGCTCGCGGAGTTCCGCCAGCAAAGCGGGCTCATCGATCCGGAGTGGTTGTCACTCGCGGAGCTGTCGGAGTGGCGCTACTGGCTCTTCCAGTACCGCGTCCGCTCCTGCGACCCGGCGAAGGTCGCCAGCGACACACGCAAAGGCCTGGCCTTCATCCAGCGCCTGGAACGCGCGCGGCGTTCACCGTCCACCGGCGATAGCGACTAGCCTGGCGTTGTCGCCCGGATCGAGAACATCAGCGGGATCGAGGCTTCGTGCTTCGTTAGCCGCAGAAGCTCCGACACCCCGCACCCGCAAGGCGTGGCATTGATGTTCAAGATGCGGACGCCGCGAAGGTCGGCGGCGACTGCGCACAGTTGATGAAGAAGGGTATCGAGTGATACCCCTTCATAAGCGTCGAGCGATCGCTCGCCTAAGTCAGCGGTCTGTAGCATCTGGACTTGTCGCTTGGAGCGCGCGGCTTGCGGCTAGCTAGAGTACTGCCCGGGGTTGGCCTTGAACTTCTCGTGGCAAGCGCCGGAACAGAAATAGTACTTCTTCCCCGCGTGCTCATCGCTGGCGGCAGCCGTATTCTGGTCAATCTCCATTCCACACACGGGGTCCTTGATGGTCGGCATTGCATCGCTCCTTTCGAGAGCTTCGCTATCTTTTCCCCGCACCTCGACTCTCGGTGGCGCCGTTCGGCCCTCAGGCGGCGAGACGGAAAGCGCCCGCATCTTAAAGCCGCGGAGTCGGTTTGCATTGGTCACCACGGAGAGGGAGCTGAGCGCCATCGCGCCCGCGGCGATCATCGGGCTCAGCTGCAGGCCGACAAAAGGGTATAGCACGCCGGCGGCGACGGGAATTCCAATGCTATTGTAGAAGAACGCGAAGAAGAGGTTCTGGCGGATGTTCCGCATCGTTGCTCGGCTCAGGGACACGGCCGTCACGATGCCGCTGAGATCGCCCGAGATCAGGGTGACGTCCGCCGCCTCAATCGCTACGTCAGTACCCGTGCCTATCGCGACGCCGACATCGGCCTGGGCCAGCGCAGGGGCGTCGTTGATTCCGTCACCTACCATGCCAACAAGCTTGCCCTCGTCCTGCAGGCGTCGCACCTCCAGCGCCTTGTCCTCGGGGAGCACCTCGGCAAGCACGCGCTCGATGCCCACCTGCCGGGCGATGGCTTCGGCGGTGCGCCGGTTGTCACCGGTGATCATGGCTACTTCGATACCCAGGTTGTGAAGGTCGCGTACGGCCGCCTTGGAATCCTCCTTGACTGTGTCGGCCACCGCCACTATGCCCGCCGGCGCGCCGTCGACAGCAACGAACATCGGCGTCTTCCCTTCCTCAGCGAGGCGTTCTGCCTCATTGCTCAAATCCGCGACGTCGACTCCGGCATCACTCAGGAGGCGGTCGTTACCCACCAGGAGGTCTCGGCCTTCGATCCTCACCCGGATTCCTTTGCCTGTCACCGATTCAAATTGCTCTGGCTCGGTGAGGACAAGGCCCTTCCCTTCGGCTCCCCGAACGATCGCCTGAGCGAGGGGATGCTCCGAGGAACGTTCGGCGGAAGCTACGAGGCGGAGCAAGGCCCGCTCGTCCAGCTCACCCCTAACGACGACATCCGTGAGGGCGGGCTGTCCTCGGGTTATCGTTCCGGTCTTGTCGAGCACGATCGTCTGGAGCTTGTGCGCCATCTCCAAGGCCTCGGCGGACTTTATGAGGATGCCGTTTTCCGCTCCTTTGCCGGTCCCTACCATGATAGAGAGGGGTGTCGCCAGCCCCAGGGCGCACGGACAGGCGATGATCAGCACCGACACGGCGCTCACTAGGGCGAAGGTGAAGACAGGCGCCGATCCAAAATCGTACCAGGCTACGAACGTGCCGATGGCGCAAAAGATGACCACGGGCACAAAGTACCCGGCCGTAACGTCAGCAAGACGCTGGATCGGCGCCTTCGAGCCTTGAGCCTGCTCGACCAGGCGAATGATCTGGGAGAGCATCGTGTCCTTACCAACCTTCGTGGCCCTGAAACGAAAGGCTCCCGTCTGATTGATCGTAGCGCCGATCACAGAGTCGCCGATCTCCTTAGTGACGGGTATCGATTCGCCCGTAACCATCGATTCGTCGATCGTCGAGCGCCCCTCGATGATTTCGCCGTCGACAGGGATGTTCTCACCAGGCCGGACAAGAACGACGTCCCCGGGCGCGACCTCTTCAATCAGGATCTCAGACTCCTGACCGTCGCGCACTATGCGCGCGGTCCTGGCCTGCAAGCCGATCAGCTTGCCGATCGCCTCGCCAGTCCCAGCCTTGGCGCGCGCCTCGATCAGCCGTCCCAAGAGGATAAGCGTCAGGATCACGCCGACGGCTTCGTAATAGACATCCCGCAGGTTTTCCGGGAGGATGCTCGGTGCCACAGTCACGACGACGCTGTATATGAACGCGGCCACCGTGCCCAACGACACGAGGGTGTTCATGTCGGAGGTACGATGACGCAGCGTGAGCCACCCGGTGACGTGTATCGGCCAGCCGGTGTAGGCCATGACGGGGGCGATCAGCGCCAGCTGAAACCAGTGGTTTAGGAGGAAGTCCGGTAGCCAACCTGCGCCGAAAAAGTCGTGCAGCATCACGGGAATGACGACGGGCGCGGTCAGGACCACGCCCACGGCGACACGATGGGTCAGATCACGGATCTCCGCCTTTCGCGCGACTGCCTCGGCATCCTCCGTCTCCTGCGAGCCTGGTTCCGGCCGCTCTCGCACCTTGTAACCGGCAGACTCGATGGTCTGGCGCATGTCGGCCACACTGACCTGATCCGGGTCGAAGGCAACGGAAACGCGCCCCGCTGCGAAGTTCACGTCGACACGGTCGACGCCTGATAGGGCCCCAACGAGAGCCTCGACCGCCGTCACGCAGCTGGGACAGCTCACACCACCACCTGCCAGCGCGAACTCGACCTGGGTGAGGCTGCCGATCTGTCGCGTAGGCCCAACCCCAACTGCCCTTGCGACATCATGTGAGTGCTCCGCCCGCAGCCCAGGTGCTTCCGGCGCGGTTCCCTGGGCATCTGTCGGCTCGGATGGCCCCGCCCCGTCCGCGGCAGCCTCCACAACGAGGGTCCCGTGCACCATGTTCATACCGCAGGCAAATGTGAATTCGCCGATCTTGTCCGGCAGGAACTCGACGGCGGTCTTCTGGAACGCCGGCAGTGACCTGCTCAATCGGAAATCGGGGAAGACCACTCGGGACGTGCAGTCGCTGCCTTCCTGCCGGTCGAAGACAAGGCGGACGGGCACGCCTTCATGCACACGAATGAGATCCGGCGAGTAGCCGCCCTTGACGGTGATCTCTATCTCTTGCACTCCGCCCCGCAGTTCGGCTTGACGCGCCTGCTTAGGCCCGAAGAAGAACCACGCAAGGCCTGAAACGAGGCCGAGACCTCCGAGCGTAACGATGACATTTTCCAAGTGCACGGTAACCTCATCTTGCGCGGACGCGCCAAGATTACAAGGGCACGACTCCTGTTCCGACCACCGCTCCAGCTACACTGCCATGTGTCGGCTCGTCCAGTCCAGACCGGCCTTGCGTAGACGTTGCGATCAGGCCGAAGCCCTCACTCGCTGCAAACTGTGTGATTGATTCCTTGACTTCGTTGGAAAAGGAGCACTTATTCAGTGACTTCGACGCCGTCTGCTCGAGCCCCGACTAGAGCCCGGGAGCCCAGCGCCTCGTCCGGTGAGAACGAGGCGTGCCGGCGAGCGGCCTGTTCGCAGTTGTAGCTGGAGGCGTAACGCCGCACCATGTCGGGCGAGGAGTGTCCGAGGAGGTACTGCACATCCAGCTCGCGAGCACCGTGCTCGATCGCCGCTGCCTGCCTCCATGGGGTGGCGGCGTTGGTTGCCGGCGTCGGAATCATCGGCAAGGCCCAGGCGGTCGGAAGCCCCCGCTCGACTAGCCCCTAGCCGGCGCTGTCGCTTAGATCGCTACGTATGGATCGGCGCTTTCGGAAGCGCAGAAGGGCGACTACCGTCCAGAGGACCTCGACGATCGCAAACGGCAGCGTTCCGGCGAGGAAGCCATACGCCGACGAAGAGGCACACGCCGCCGCAAACAAAAGAATGAACCAAGCAGACCTATCCTCAAGCCAGTAGGACGTAAACATAGCCCCAACGGCAACGAAACCAAAGATCGTTAGACTCACCAGAGCACTATTGTGTCGGCCAATCTGCTCGGCCGCAAATTCCAGGTAGCGGGGCCGACTGCCGAGGCACGGCTGCCCCTACGTGAAGTCGGATCAACTCACTCGTTGGCCGAACCGTAAAAGATTGTTGTTCGGGTCCAACAGTTCTAACTCTCGAAATTCCCAGGGCTTGTCCTCGACCTCTGTGATCCGGGCAATGCTCTCTCCCGCAGCCCAGCGTCGGCGGAGTTCCATGCCCATTCCGTGAGGGGTATGTCTGGGAACCAGCCAGAGTCCACGGTCAACGAATTGTTGATGGCTGCGGTCGACATCGGCCACAGCGATGTAGACGGGCCCTGTGTTCTTGAAGGGATCGAGGTCGGAGACTAGGGTGTAATGGATCTCGATCGCGTGTCGCCGCACAAAGCCGTAGCCGTCATCGTAGCTGTCGACCTCAAAGCCAGTTCTTTCAAAAAAGGAAGCGTGGCAGGCACGTCGCGCGAGCCGCCAGAATTGGGGCAGCAGGTCCTTCGTTCGTCTCGTTTCAGGTGTCGATTTCATCTTCTCGCTAGCGCTCGGTCTAGCGCGTCTTCAATCCAGCGTCGTTCAGGTAGGCCACCGAGGCCGGATGGCGTCGCATAGAGGCGGCAACGCGGTGTGTAGTCGCCAGGATCTACGAAACCGGGTTCAATGTCTTCGCCGTCGATTCTGATCGTCGGGCTGCCCGGAAACCGGTATTGCTCGGCGACCTGATGACTTGTGGCGTTGACCTCCTCAACCCCGTCTTTGACGCCTCTTTCTTCCATTACTTCCTGGAGTAGTCGCCGGGCCGCGCGATAGTTAGCGCACTCGTCGAACCAAATGAAAGTAACGTTCATCCGCGCTCCGCAGCCCATCCCCAGATATCCCCTCCTAATGCCGATGCGGCCTCAAGGGTGAGAAACGCGCCACTGGACTCGCCGTGCGCAGTCGAAGCTGTGAAGTGTCCTTCGTCACAGAAGAAATTGACCGTCGGACAGAACTCTTCTCGAACCGAGTCGCATTGACGGGGTAGCCAACTGATAACCACCGGAGCTGACGATGCGACTCCGTACTCCCCGCATCGACGGGACCTTGTTCTCATTTGGGAAGCGCACCGACGGGTCACTGGGTCGGTATCTCGTTCGACGATTGCGAACGGTGCTCTTTACGTACGGTGCCGTAGCGTCCTGGTCGACGAGATTGCAGATGAAGAGGTATTTGCCCGGGGTCACGTCAATCGTTGCGCTCTCTTGTCCTCCGATGGCGAGGTCAGCAATCTCACCTGGCGATTCGACACCGGCGCCTTCTTCGTCGACGGAACCATCGGCCTTCTTAGGTAGGGCCGCCGCCGCGAGGTCTGTCTTCAGAACCACGAACTCGTGCTTGTACAGCGGTCCTGAGTTATTAACGTTGAATGTGACCGCGCCGGCGCCGATGGTGAGGACGCTCGGGTTGATTGACCATTCCTGGAGCGCCACGTCGACGGTATCGCCGCCGCTAGCAGCGGGCGTGGGTGTTCCCGTCGCAGCCACGGTTGCCGCGGTCGTTGTGGAAGCGATAGCCACCTTGGTCGGCGTGGTCGAGGCGGTGTTGTCGTCGCCACCGCAGGAGACAACGGCGCCAACTACAACGAGTGCGAGGATGGATAGTAGAAACTTCACGGTTATTAGTCACCTTTTACGATTAATCTGCTCGTTTGGTTCGAGAGTCAAAGCTCGCTTGCTTCGATTGTTGCAGCTTCGGGTCAGCCACTGTAGGTCCAACCGGTGTAACCCGAAGTTAGCGGCTCTACCTCTCGCACGATCGCCCCGTCAAGCACTTCGCCGATGACCAGGGTGTGATCGCCGGCCGGCGTAAATGCGCTGGCCTCACACTCCAGCCAGGCCATAGCGTTATCGAGGATGGGGCAACCGCCCTGCGTATGACGGTACGGGATGGCTTCCAGCTTGTGATGCACCCGACGGATGGCCTCGCCAGCCCGGCCACTGACTTTCGATCCGAGGTATGGCTGGGCAAACTTCGCGGCGAGATGCATGCCCTCGTCGTCCTGCGAGAGGAAGTTGATGGTGAAGAACGGATGTGACCGCAAATTGGCGAGGGTATGGGCATCGTTCTCGAACGCCACTGCGACGAGCCGCGGGTTGAACGAAACCTGCATGACCCAGTCAGCCATCATGCCGTTAACGTCGTTGCCGGAGCCCGACCCGACGATGTAGAGGCCGTAAGGCATCTGATCCATTACTCGTCCCACCTCGTGTTTAACAGCCTGCACGTTCATTTGGTCGCTCCTCTCACGCGCGGGTGGCGTCGCCCTTAGCGCTGTCTACCCTTCTTGCGCGTATCTTCATCTAGCTTCACCGGTGAGTCAGGACGTCCAACAGAGACCAATGACCCGAAAGCGACGTGCCATCTGGCTCGCCCGATTCGGCTGTCCCAACGTCATAGTGCTCCGTCGTGGAATGCATGCCGGCAAGCTCGTCCCAGTGCTTGCGGTTCGTCTCGAGATAGTCGTCCATCGGCGCGCATTGTATCGCGCCGTACCGCCGGCCTGGTTCTTGACCCTCGACCGCTCACCCTAGACCCTAGAACCATGCCCGATCCGCCCGTCACCGCGACGCTCCTCATCTCCTGCCGCGACCAGCGCGGCCTCGTTGCTTCCGTCTCCGACTTCCTCTATCGCAATGACGGCAACATCATCCACGCCGACCAGCACACCGATAAGGAAGAGGGCGTCTTCCTCCAGCGCGTGGAGTGGGAGCTGGCGGGCTTCAAGGTCAAACGCGACGCGATCGCCGCCGCCTTCGCGCCGCTGGCTGAGCGCTTTGGGATGTCCTGGAGCCTGCGATTCTCCGACTACACACCGCGCGTCGCTCTATTCTCCTCGAAGCTGCCGCACTGTCTGTACGACCTGCTCGCCCGCTGGCGTATGGGCGAGTTCCGGGCCGCCATCCCGCTGATCATCAGCAACCACGAAGACCATCGCGAGATCGCCCGCGAGTTCGGCATCGAGTTCCACCACCTCCCCATGACAGCCGCGACGAAGGACGCGCAAGAAGCGAAGGCGGCCGCGCTACTCGAAGAGGCAGACGTCGACCTTGTCGTCCTGGCGCGTTACATGCAGGTGCTCGGCGCTGGCATCGTCGAGAAGTTCGCCGGGCGCATCATCAACATCCACCACTCGTTCCTGCCCGCCTTCGCCGGAGCGCGACCCTACCACCACGCACACGAGCGCGGCGTGAAGATCATCGGCGCGACGGCCCATTACGTGACGCCGGAGCTGGACCAGGGCCCGATCATCGACCAGGATGTCGTCCGCGTCAGCCACCGCGACTCCGTGGATGACCTCATCCGCAAAGGCCGCGACCTGGAGAAGACTGTGCTGGCCCGCGCCGTGGACCTGCACCTGCGCAACCGAGTGGTGGTCTATGGCAACAAGACCGTGGTCTTTGACTAACGGGCCGATACTACCAGACCGTCGGAACGAGTCCGGAGGCAACTATATTGCGATCGCGGGTAAGCACCTGAGACTCTTCCCCGACGCTCTCGGCGAGAAGTAGGGCAGTCGCACAGATGATGGCGTCATGCATTTCGAGCCTCGCGTCGAATCTCTCGACCAAGGAGAGGTCAAAGTCAACCACTTGAAAACGGCTGTCGAACTTGACCCGTTCGAGGATATGCGGCCGGGTTACGGCCAGTTGCTTTCGAGTCGCCAGATACTTAGCTTCCGCGAGGACGATAGTCGGGACGACTAGCGCAGAAGACTCGTCGGCCAGGATCCGTCCCGCTTCGACACCGAGCTCGTCGGTTCCTTCGAAGTACCAGACTAACGCGTGAGTGTCGACGACGTTAATCAATCAAGATCGCGGGATCTGATCTTCACGGCATCGATCTCCTCTTCGGTGAAGTGAGTACCTTTCCAGATGCCGCGCAGCTCCGCGAACGAGCGCTTTTTGCCCGGCGTCTCACCATTTCCGCCCTTCTCCAGGCGAGTGAGGTCGCGCTTGGCAATCTCCAATTGACGTTCGATGCTCGCAATCTTCGCTTTTAGCAGATCAATTTGAGTGGCCATGGCGCCACTATTATACTGCCGTCCGCTACACCAGCCCTGCCACGAAATCGCCCATCTCGCTTGTGCTCATGCCCATCTTGCCGGCGGAGAGCGACTTGATCTTGCCGCTTTCCAGCGCCTTCACGACCGCGTTCTGGATCCGCGCGCCCGCCTCGGCCTCGCCCAGGTGCTCCAGCATCATGCGGCCGGCCTCGATCGCGGCCAGCGGGCAGATCACGTTCAGGCCGGTGTACTTCGGCGCGCTGCCGCCGATCGGCTCGAACATCGAGACGCCGGCCGGGTTGATGTTGCCGCCTGCGGCGATCCCCATCCCGCCCTGGATCATCGCGCCGAGGTCCGTGATGATGTCGCCGAACATGTTCTCGACGACGATCACGTCGAACCACTCCGGGTTCTTGACGAACCACATGCAGGTCGCATCCACATGGGCGTACTCCCGGCGGATGTCCGGATAGTCCTGCGCGCCGACCTCGTTGAAGGCCCGCCACCAGGTGTCGTGGACGAAAGTGAGGACGTTCGTCTTGCCGACCAGGTGCAGCTGCTTCATCTTGTCCCGCTTGCGGGTGAGGTCGAAGGCGTAGCGGATCGCGCGCTCGGCGCCGAAGCGGGTGGTCATGTGGATCTGCGTCGAGACTTCCTGCGGCGTGCCCTTGTACTGGATGCCGCCCATGCCGCTGTAAAGCCCCTCGGTGTTCTCACGGATGACGACGAAATCGATATCCTCCGGCCCCTTGTCCTTGAGCGGGCAATCGACGCCGGGGTACAGCTTGACGGGGCGCAAGTTGATGTACTGGTCGAGCTCGAAACGCAGGCGTAGAAGCAGGTTCTTCTCGAGGATGCCGGGCGGGACGTCCGGATGGCCGATGGCGCCGAGATAGATGGCGTCGAAGCCGCGCAGCTCCTCCAGCACCGAGTCCGGCAGGATGTCGCCCGTCGAGAGGTAACGGTCACCGCCGAGGTCATAGTGCTCGAGCTCGAGCTTGAAGCCGCACGCCTTCTGCGCCGCTTCGAGCACCTTCAGTCCTTCGCGGACGACTTCCGGCCCGGTGCCGTCGCCGGGGAGGACAGCTATCCGATATCGCCTGTCTTTGGCCATCTGCACGCACACGCCTCTCTATGGGAATCGAGCACGAGTCTAGCACAGGGGCTGCGTAGGATCAGGCGAGGGATCTTACTTGTCGAATGTCGGGAACGGGCCGAGCGTGGAGCTTGGCAGCACACCAGAAGCCGGCGGCAGCACCTCGATGACGTGGGTCCCGATGCGATCGAAAACCGAAGGCTCAAAGACGTAATCTTCGCCGTCCCACTGCCAAGCGACGCCCGAATGACCCGCCGGCATGTTCGCGGGAATCCGCAGTTTCATGTCGAACCATACCGAGTGTCCAGGAGGGATCGCTCCGACAGAACCGCAGTTGAGAGAGTGGGTGCCAATGACTTGCTTTGGGCCAAGCCAGATATCGTAACTGGGACACGGACTGAGGAATGTGACCGGCGCGCCCGAGACGTTGGTCAACGACACGAGGAAGTCCAGTTGATCTCCGGCCCGAACAGCCGCCGGGAGGTGTAGACCTATCGAGAACAGAGGAGTCGGTGTTGGTACTGGCGTGCCAACAAAAGGAGCGTCCGATACAAAGGCCAGCGGGTCCGCGCCACAGGCCTTGAGAGAGTCGACCGGGATAGTTAGTTGGCCGCCATTCTCCGGCAGCATAACACTCACAGCAGAAGCTAGGGGACACGTCACGAACGGTGACCCCGAGGACTGGGCAGAGAGTAGGGCCTGGCTGGCGGATAGAGTACCCAGCGGTACCGGCATTCCGCCACCAGGTTGCAGAATCGCAGGATGACCTCCGCAAGCAGATGGGTTCGGGCACTGCCTCCGCGGCGCCGTTTGAATGACGTTTCCATCGGCGTCGAGTAGCTCGAATGAAGGAGGAGCACCCTGCAGCCTGCACGGCGAGCTGGACACGTTCACAAACCCCAGCGTAAAGAAGTCATATCCGCCGCGGGAATCCGTGCCGACGAATCCCGACGAAAGATCGCTCGCCTGACAAGCACGGACCGATAGAAGTTCGGGGTTCGTCGTCGGCTCAGGCTCGATCGTCGGTTGGGGGCCGCGGGTCGACTCAACCCAGGGGTACGGCAGTCGGTCCGCTCGGTGTCGGCGTCACCGTCGGCGTCGGGATGACCAGCACGTCCCGCGAGTCGCCGCTGCCCGTCGCCAGAACCGCCAACGCCATTACACCGACGCCGACCAAAATCGCCAGCATCACCGCGACGACCGCCGCCTTCGCCGCCACGCTCCAGGCCAGGGCCCGCACCCACCAGGGCAACGTTCGTTCGTCTGGAAGAGCGGCGGCCTGTTCGCGGCTGGCCACGCCGAGCTTCGCCAGTATCTGCGAGACGTGGTACTTCGCCGTGTCCGGGAAATATTCAGGCGTTCGGCGATCTCCTCGTTGGTCAGGCCGACGCGCACGAGGTTGAGCACCTCGCGCTCACGTGGCGTCAGACCGGATCGCCGCCCGCATTGTCGTGCCTGCGCGGCGAAATTTATACTACCCGCAACCTGAGCAAATCTGATTGCGCGCTAGTGGACCACCATCGTAGCCGTCGGCGTTGGCTCTGCCACGAATTCGCTGACACCGGCGGGGAACGGGCAGTACGGGATGGCGCCGTCCGGGATGACCAGCCGACCGCCGCCGTCCGGCAGATCGAGCCCGATACTCGCCGCGGTATCCGCGCACGGCGTCACGCCGTAGAACAGGGGGTTGAGCCAGGAGACGGTAACTGACGCTGCGTACGGCCCAACAGAGGGTTGGGGAGACGGCCCTGGCTGGAGCACAGCGACGCTGTCAGCGCAATTGGGGCTACTCATGATGCTGCCGCAAGCGGGGCCCGTGCCGACCACGTTTCCGTTGGCGTCGAGAAGCTGGAGGACAGGCGCGCCGTGCACCCTGCACACCTGCCCGGAGACGTTGGCGATTGCGAAGAAGACGATCTCGTTGCCGGTTGCGCCCGTGCTGTGGGCGTCGTTTCCGACAAGATCCTCCGCGCGACACGACCGGATCGCAAGGGCGCTCGGGTCGGGTGTCGGCTGCAAGGTCGGCCTGAGCGTGACGCCAAGCGTGGGCGACGGCTTCGGCCCCCGCGTCGGCGTCGGTATCGGGCTTGCGCTCGCCGTGACCAGAACCACCTCCGAATCGCCCGAGTCCGTCGCCAGCACCGCCCACGCCATCACGCCGAGGCCGATCACGGCCGCCAACATCGTTGCTACGGCCGCCGCCTTCGCCGCTGCGCTCCAGGCCAGCGCGCTTGCCCACCAGGGGAACGGCGTCTGGTCGGGCAACGCGGCGGCCTCCTCGCGGCTGGCGACGCCAAGCTTCGCCAGGATCTGCGAGACGTGGTACTTCGCGCCGTCCAGCGTCATGCCCAAGCGCTCGCCGATCTCTTCATTCGTCAGGCCAAGGCGGATGAACGCCAGCACCTCGCGCTCGCGTTCCGTCAGTCCGGCCGACCGTCGCTGCGCTCTCATGCGCGCATTGTCGCCGGGCGCGGGGGAATTCGCACTACCCGAAAGTTGGGCGAGGCTGGCCGATGAGGAACTGAGAACACGGAGCAAGAGGGTCGATGCTCACCTGGTTCCTAGTTCCCCGTTCGCCCTTCCTTCTCCCGCCGCGGCAGCGGGCGCAGCTCCTGGTGCGCAAGCTCGCTGAAGAGGCCGCGGAAGCCGATCAGGCCGGCCATGGCGTATACGGCAAGCAGCGGCCAGGAGCGGATGCGCCGCAGGTTGGAGACGCCGAGGTTGGCGAAGAGCATCCACGTGGTCGCGATGAGGCCGGGGACGAACCAGATGACCGCAAAGGTGCCGGCGAGCAGCCGCAGCGGCGTCTTCTTGAAGGCCAGGCCGCGATCGACGACGACGAGCCAGAAGAGGCTACCGAAGCCGAGCACCCCCAGAGTGCGCTCGCCGATGCTGGCTTCGTTGGCGCGCCAGATCGTAAAGAACGAATTGGTCAGCGCGATCAACGTGTTACGGCCGCGCGCTTCCTGCTTGCGCTCGGCATCCTCCTCGGTGAAGTCGTAGACCTCTTCCTCCATCTTGCGGCCGAGGCTGCGCAGGCGGCTCCAGAGATCGCGGACCGGATCGCTCACGGAGCTAATTCTCTACCGCCAGCTCGTCCTGGTAAACGGGGTTGTAGCAGGCGGCCTGGTGCCCCGGCAGGTCGATCTGCGCCAGCGGCGGCATCGGGTCGCTGCGACAGACGCTCGTCGCCTTCGGGCAGCGCGGGACGAACGGGCACTGATCCGGCAGGTCGATCAGCGACGGGGGCGTCCCCTTGATGACGGCGAGTGGCCGGTGCTCTTCGCGGTCCCAGCGCGGCCGGCTGGCCAGCAGCGACCAAGTGTACGGGTGTCGCGGCCGACTAAACAAGGTCTGCGCGTCCGACTCCTCGACGACATAGCCGGCGTACATCACGGCGACCGAATTGGCTATCTGGGCGACCACGCCGAAATCGTGCGTGATCCAGAGGATCGCGATGTCCTGCTCTCTCTGCAGCCGGGATAAGTCCTCGAGAATCGCGGCCTGCACGGTGACATCAAGCGCGGAGGTCGGCTCGTCCAGGATCAGCACCTGGGGCTTGAGCGCGGTCGCGATCGCGATCATCACGCGCTGAGCCATGCCGCCGGAGAGCTGAAACGGGTAGCGCTTGGCGACCTCGTCCGCCTCGGGCAGGCCCATCTCGGCCAGGACTTCGACGCTGCGGCGCCTGGCTTCTTTGCGCGACACGTCGAGGTGGTTGGTGATGATCTCCTCGACCTGCTGGCCGACCGAAAGCACGGGGTTCAGGCCGGTCGAGGCGTCCTGGAAGACGATCGCGATCTCCTTGCCCCTCACGCGGCGCAGCTCTTCCGCCGGCATCGTCATCAGGTCGCGCCCCTTGAAGACGATACTGCCGCTGGTGATCCGGCCCGGGTGCGGCAGCAGTCCGAGGATAGCGAGGCCGATGGACGTCTTGCCGGAGCCGCTCTCACCAGTGAGCACAAGAGTGCGGCCGCGCTGCAAATTGAGCGAGACGCCGTTGACAGCGCTAACGATGCCGTCGGGCGTGACGAACTCGGCGCAGAGGTCCTGTACCTGGAGGATGGGATCGTCCACGAAGTGCCTTTCGGTCTTACCGGGGCGTTACGGGATGGCGGCGTGTGAAATTATACGGCCGATGCGGAACTGCTAACGGACGTCAGCGCGAAGACAACCCCTGTCGGGGCGTAGCGCCTGCGCTTACAGGCACGGTTCGAATTCAAATTGGGTCGCCGCCATCGGAGATGCTTCGTTTGTGAAGGAGTTACGCCCCTACGGTGCGGTGCGCTAACGTTACGCCTGTAGCTTGAGAAACTATACAGCCGATGCAGAACTGCTAACCGACGTCAGCGCGAAGACAACCGCTGTCGGGGGGCGTAGCGCCTGCGCTCACATGCATGGTTCGAATTCAAAATGGGGTCGCCGACATCGGAGATGCTTCGTTTTGCGAAGGCGTTACGCCACTACGTTACGGTGCTCTAACGTTACGCCCGTGGCTTGAGAAATTATACAGCCGATGCGGAACTGCTAACGACGTCAGCGCGAAGACAACCGCTGTCGAGGCGTAGCGCCTGCGCTTACAGGTGACCTGCCCCCATTCTCTATACCAATGATAATGGGGATCCTGCCGACTCCGACC
>DAINDD010000015.1:0-44852 GCA_036732045.1 Chloroflexota bacterium | reverse complement strand
GCGCAGCGCCGGCATGAACCAATGTGCCCCAAAAGTGACCGGCGCGCACTCGGGCGGTGCGCCGTCGAATTCTGCTGTGGAAGCCCGACGCAGCCGAGGGACGGGTGGCGAGAGCCAGCGCCCTACGGGAGATACTCGGTCGGCAGGCTCCAACATGATAGAACAGCGCAAGCGGACGAATAGCGGCGACTTTGCTGCCGGGGCAGAGGACACGCACCGGCACGGGCGCCCTGGGCGATTGTGTGATGTGGGCGTGCTAGTCGTGTGACGAAGCTGTGATGGACCTCCTGAACACGCGTTAGCAGGGCAGGGGTGCCCGCGAATCGACTCCTGCTTACCGAGCTCACTGCCCAAGGAGGTCTGTCAACTGGCCAAAAGCCGGGCAGCTCGACTGGTCATCTCTCGTCGTCAGGTGGCGAGAAAGTACATCCGTCGACGTCCCGAGTACGATGATCTGGTGGCGCCTCGCAATCGTTGAAAGGAGTTTCCAGCGACGTGACGTCTCCGCCAAAATGCGCTTGGTGAGATCGCATCCACTTTGCGAAATGGCCACAAAATGGCCACCTAAACTGGTAGCGCATACGGGAGTCGAACCCGTGTTTCCGCCTTGAGAGTTCCCAAGAAGCCGTCCCAACAGGTTTCCCCTTAACCCATTATGTGTCGTTTTGTATCTATAACAGCGGTCAAGTGGAGCTGACCGTCCCGGCTCGTGACGGCGCTTCACGGCAAACATGGCCACAAAATGGCCACCGTTTTCGGAGGCTGCGTTTAGCGGAGCTCCGCCGAAAAGGTGCTATGTTGAGGGGCCGGACTGGTTGAACGGAGCGGTCTTGGAACTTTTCCGCAAGTCAGCCTGCCGTCAATACGCCGCGCTGGATCTCCTCAAACTGCTCCTTGGTGATCTCTCCGCGCGCGTAACGCTGGCGAGCGATCTCCAGGGGCGAACTCCCGCGATCCGTGAACTGTCGTACAGCCCAAATACCGAACACAATTAGCGCTCCCCAGAAGGGAACCATCATTGTCGACATCCAGACCCAAGACCAGCCGCTCATGTCATCCATCATCTCGAAGTCACCTCGTCTTCATTGACATTCTCAGGTCCCAGCCACCGAGTCTGTAGGGCCGTTTGGACTGGAAGCTACGGGCCGAGCGGACCGACGCGATTTCCGAGCAGGTCAGTGGTACTGTGGCGAGGTTGTGAGGGTACTGTTTGATGGTCTTCTAATGGGCTTCGGTGATGCTCTGCGCGAAGTCCTGGCAACCAACAGATGGAGTAGCGACAAATTCACTGGCCAGTTGAGGTAACGGGCCAACAACAGCGCCCTTAACGGTCGTCATCCGGTCTCATGCCGTCGAGCTGGTACGCGGACTCTGGTTGTACAATTCGCACGATGACCGAACAAGACGATCAGCAAGCCCAGCAGGGCTATCTCCTCCTCGCCGACATCTCCGGCTACACGGCATTCCTCACCGGCACCGAGCTCGAGCACTCGCACGCCATCATCCGTGAGCTGACGAAGCTCATTCGCGAGCGGCTCGCGCCTCCGATGCGGTTCGTGAAGTTGGAAGGCGACGCCGTGTTCTGCTACGCCGATGCGGGCGCGTTTGCAGACGGGGAGCGTTTCGTGGAGCTGATCGAGGTCTGCTACTTCGATTTCTCCAACGGCCTGCTGGATATGACGCGCGCGACGACGTGCCGCTGCGATGCCTGCAAGGCGATCCCTACGCTCGGCCTCAAGTTCGTCACGCATTTCGGCACGTTCATGGTGGAGCGTGACGATGGCCGGGAGGACCTCGCCGGACCGGACGTCATTCTCGTCCACCGCCTGCTGAAGAACACGATCAGCGACGCCGGCGGCCCGCAAGCGTACGCCTTCTTCACGGAGGCCTGCATGAAGCGCCTGCCTCCGTCCTTCAACCTGCCACAGCACAGCGAAGTGTACGAGTCGTTCGGCGAAACGAGAGGCGGTGTGCATGACCTCATGCCCGTCGTCGAGGAGATGCGGGAGGCTCGGCGCGAATACATTGGCGCGGATGACGCTGATATTGACGTGAGCTTTGAGGTACCGGTCCCGCCGAACATCGTCTGGCAATACTTCGTCGATCCCGAAAAGCGCCTTCGCTGGCAGACAGTGCAGACCTCTTTCAAAAACCAACTGAACGCGAACGGGCGGATGGGGGTAGGGTCGTCGAGTCACTGCGCGCATGGCCCAGGCGTTGGCGATGGCCTTGACGAATACCTCGACTGGCGTCCATTCAGCTACCTCACATGTCGCTTTACACCGCTCCCGAATGGCACCGAGGCCATGCCCCCCGCGATGGAAACCTACGAGTTCATCCCCCTGGAAGACGGCGGTACATCCGTCCACTGGCGCATTCGACTCCTGGACCGCGGGCCAGAGGTGCGCCAGCGGTTTGAGATCACGGCCGGCGCTATTCGGGCAGACACGCCGGCTGGAGGAGTGAGGCTCATGAAAGCCATAAAGGAAGACGCCGCCGCGCTCGCACTCGATGAACCCGGCCGTCCAGAGGACGGGCTGAATAGGTCGTCGCCAGGGGGTTGAGGAACCGATACGGGCGTACGAAGTGAGTTCGCTCGGCTAGCAGTCAGATGGCTTGACGGACGGACAAGGCTCCAGGCAAGCTTCAATCAGATGCTCAGCACGTCCTGAGTCAGATGCTCAAAACGGCTGATTTTGGAGCGGAAATTGCCTTGTCGGATTTGCTGGGGCAAGGAATCCCCCAACTCTGCCTTCCAAGTAGAGGGTCGCGGGTTCGAGCCCCGTCTCTGGGAACCCCGTGCGAGAAGCGGAAGATTTGCTTCGGCGCCGACGTTAACCCATCTGGGCGTCTGCGCCACCTCCTCAAGGGGTTAAGGTGACAGAATCACAGCCCGACGACATCGCCCTTAACGGTCGTCATCCGGTCGCATGCCGTCGAGCTGGTACGTCATGGTGGGTTGCGTCCGCCCCTTCACGCGCACCTCATGTCGGTTGCTGAGAAGGAATTCGTGCCCCAGCCGTTCCTGGAGCGCGTCGCTGACGAGGATCTGGCCAGGCTCGGCCAGGCCCTGCAGCCTGCTGGCCAGATTCACCGTGTCGCCGATAATCGTGAAGTCCAGGCGGTTTTCGTGCCCGATATTGCCGGATACTACCCGCCCGTAATGCATTCCAATTGAGACGCCTACTCGTTCCTCTACAGGGACCTGCTCCTGCACCGCAGCAAGTGTATCCCTAATCTCTAGGGCAGCGGCGGCGGCGCGGGCAGCGTCGTCGTCTCTCGGTAACTGTAGGCCGAAAGCGGCGAGAACGCCGTCACCGAGGAATTTCAGGACCGCACCATCATAGCGGAAGATCGTTTCGACGACGGCCCGCAAATTGCGATTGAGGATAGACATCACGTGCTCGGGATCGAAACGCTCTGCTACGGCCGTGAAGCCCGAAAGATCCGCGAAGAGGACTACGGCCGGGGCTTCCTGCCCGCCGAACGTTCCTGCATGACTCGCGTCCAACACGCGGTCCACGACGCGATGGCAGACGTACTTGGACAGCAAGAGCCGTTCGTCATCTTGAGGATCCGTCTTGAGGATTCCAGGAATAGTACCGGTGGGCGGTTCAGCGTAGGAATCGCCGATGGCGAATATCGGACGTTTGGGTAATGCGTAGTCGCCGAGCCAGACGACCCGTTGGGGGAAGGCGAGGCGGCCGAGATCGCGACCGGCAAGCGTCGCGGAAGAGGAATCGACCGGAAAAATCTTGCGCGGGTTGAGCCAGAAGCGCTGACCGTTTGGCATCACGCCGACTAGGCGCATGGCCCCGAGATCGAGAACGCGGGTGGCTACGGCGCCCATCGCCCTCGGCACCAGCGGCCAGCGCCAGGCGCCTCTCGGCAAGACTGCGCTCATCGCGTTCAAGAGGCTCGCGCGGAACGAACTTCCGAGATGAACCCTCCAGTCGAGATCTATCATGTGGCGACGGTGCACGCGGACGTGCAGCGTCCGGTCATCTTCCCAGCGGACATCCACGTCTGCCTGTTCGGCGCTGGTCACAACCGCGCCGAAGTAGCGAGGGCAAGCGGCCTCTGGCGTCTCGCTGGCCACGTACATGTGCCAGGTTAGGTCCGGCGTTTGATGCCACAAGGTGACGAAGCCACCGAGGCCGGCGGAGGGGAAACAGCGAAGGGCCAATAGGTCGCCGCTCTGGAATTGGAGACTCCAGACACCATAACCGGTCATCCACTCGAGGCCGGAGTCCGCCGCTGCCACATTCGACGGCCGGACCTGCAGACCCGACGGGAGATCTTCGATAGCGGGCGCTTTTGGCATATCCGCCCCAGTCTACACTGCCAAGACCCCCACCTTGCGCAGGAACCCTATCGCCTCAGAGGGTAAGCGCGGCGTTACTGCCAGGCCTTGTATCCTCCCTGAAGATTCCAAGCCTCCACACCGCTCCTCTCAAGGAGTGAGATGCCGGTCGTTGATCGTTCTCCATGCCCACAGTAAGCGATCACCGGCGCTCCCTCGGGTATCGCGGCTGTGGACTTTGCTAGCCTGCCGAGAGGCACGTTGACCGCGTGATCAAGGTGGCCGCCCTCGAACTCGCTCGGCTCTCTGACATCGAGAGCGAGAGCGCCAGACTGAAGGAGTCGCTTGGCCTCGCCGGTCGCAATTGATCGAGTCCTTCGCGTGGACAATCCGGCGCGTTCCCATGCTTGCATGCCGCCCTCCAGCCAGCCGCCAAAGTTCTCCTGGCCAACCAGCAGGGACTCCTCAACGACCCGGTCCAAAGGCTCGTCGCCCACAACGAAGAGCAGCGGAGTTTCCATCTCGACGAGCCAGCCGAGCCATGTCGCGAACGCCGGTCGAAAGGCGATGCTCAGCGAATCCGGTATGTGCGACTGCTGGTACTCGTGAATCGGACGCGTATCGACCACCAGGCTCGACGACATCAACGTGTTGAATTCGTCCGGAGAAAGCGCCGGCGGATCAGTGATCTCGCGCCGGAGTCGTGGGCCAGCCTGGTTGATCGGGCGCATTTTGAAGAAGTAGTCGGGCGAGCCGGGGAATGTCGTGGGGAACCACCTCATGAACTCATCCTCATTCGTGAAACTGAGGAGTGGATTGGAGGCGCGTTCGCGGCCGAGCGTCGATGTACGGTCGCTACTGGCGCCGGCTGAACAGAAAGAGCCTCCGCCATGCGTGGGGTAGAGCAAGGTCTCGTCTGACAAATCGGCGAACGCATGCTTCAGGGTCCGATACTGCGACCGCGTGAGCTCCTCAGTCAGATCTGGCGAAACAAGGTCCGTCCGCGCCGCACCGCCAACGATCAGTGAGCCGCCACTGAACAGGACGGGCGTTTCTGAGCGCGGTGCCTGGAAAACGTAGCTAACGTGCTCCGGTGTATGGCCCGGCGAGCCGATGACTCGGATCCGAACGCCCTCCAGGACGAAGGCGTCACCCGCTGAAACTCCGCGGTGCGGAAACCCCAGGTGGCCGCCGCGCGAGGCGTGTGGCTCGATGCCGATCAGGTCGAGCAGCTCGCGCGAGCCGGTCACAAAGTCCGCGTGGAGGTGTGTCTCGAGCACGTCCACGATGCCGAGGCCGCGGGCGTCCGCCTCTCGGAGATAGCGGTCGACGCTCCGGTCGGGATCGACGAGTATCGCCGAGCGCTCAGAAATCCGTACGAGATAGGAGCTGTTACCGAGACCTTCGTGGACAAACGGGATCACGTTCACGCTGACACCTTAGCCTTCTGTTTGCTGAGCGTAACTGCTGCGAGGACGCCAGAGGCTGCGGTGAGTGCAGCCACGACCTGAATCGAACTCTGAAATCCCAGCAGGTCGGCGATAACTCCAGCGACAAGAGCGCCGATCATGGTGCCGGCGTCCCTCCAGAAGCGGTAGACGCCGAGGTAAGTCGCACGCGAGGCAGGGTGCACAGAATCACCGATTGCGGCGAGGAGCACCGGGTAGACCATCGCGGTTCCAACGCCGAGTAGGGCTACCGCGATAAGCCATGGCCCGAAGCTATCTCCGAACCCGACCAGCGATATCGCGGCTGCCTGGAGCAACATTCCGGCGATGATCAGAGGGCTCCTACCTATCGTGTCGCTCAGCCAGCCCGTGCCCATTTGGAGGGCTCCCCAGACGAGCGGGTAGACGGCGGCTAGAATGCCGACCTCTTGCAGCGACAGCCCGCGGCTCACGAAGAACAAAGGAAACACACCCCAGGCGAGGGCGTCGTTCAGGTTGTTGACGAAGCCTGCCTGGCTGATCCCAAACAGCCTGCTGTCGCGCCAGCTGGTGCGGGCGAATGCCGCCGACAATGTGGTCGTTTCCTCCACGTTGTGCTTTTCCGTTTCCACGACAACGTGGGGGCGGGTGTCCTTCACGAAAAGCACGCTCAACCCGAGGCCACACGCGGCGAAAACGATTCCAAGGTAGAACGGCTCGGGCCGGAGACCGTAGCGGTCCGCGATGACACCAGTGGCGAACGCAGCGGCTGCAACGGAGAGGTAGCCCGCTGCCTCGTTGAGGCCGAGCGCGAGTCCGCGCCGGGATGGGCCGACCAGGTCGACCTTCATGTTCACGGTCATGGACCACGCGAGCCCCTGGTTCAGACCGAGCAGCGCGTTGGCGCCGATAATCCATCCCCAGCTCGGCGCGAGGATCAGCACGAACGGCACCGGGATGCCGAAGAGCCAGCCGGCAATCAGAATGCGCCTGCGGGAGTATTTCTCCGACAGTGGTCCGGCGAAGAGGTTGGCCAGTGCCTTGGCCGCGCCGAACGTCGCCACGAACGAGATCGCCGCAGTCTTCGAGGCGATGCCGAACTCCTCGCCGGCGAGGAGCGGCAAGACCGTGCGCTCCATGCCGACCATCCCGCCAACGAAGGCGTTAATCGCAATGAGCAGCGCGAACTGCCGCCAGTTGGCCCCAAGGCCAAGTGTTGGCGGAACCGTCGGGTTCGCGGCCGGAGTCGTCGTCGCTATGGTTGCCCCGTAGTGCATTGTGGCCGTCCGAAGATGAGGCCGTAGATCAGGGATCGAATGCAGAAATGGGTGGTGGCTACAAGTGCCGCTACCGCCGTGAGAACGCCCCCCAGAATGTAACCGAGCACGGTTAGATCGGCGGCGAATGCCATGCCGGTCGCGACGAGCCAGACGGTGGCCATTCCGCAGGCGAATTTACGCGGAGCGCCGTTCGGCGGCAGCAGGGGAGTGCCAGTCAGCCGCCGGACGCCGAAGTTGTAGACGTAGTCGAACGGGTGACTCGGCAATACCGTACCAAGCCCTGCAGTCACGGCCAGCCCCCAGAGTATCCAGGGCGAGGCGAGCATCGTGCCGAGGGCCATGACGATCGTGCAGAACACGGGGCTCCAGCGCAGCCACGGCTCAACTTCGCGTAGCGTCTTCCTATCGACGTTGACAAAGCCTTGGGCGTCGAGGCGGTCGATCGCCGTAGCGAGCGGCCCAACTTCACGCATCCTGGGCCATCTGACTCACGAGTTGCCGGATCTCGTCTTCGCTGCGCGAGGAGTCCGGGTGGTGTTCTTTCACGTGTTGCTTCGCCAACGAGAAGAGTTCCTCGTCGTCTTTGCCGGTCAGGGTGTGCCCGCAGGGGCAGTTCACTACGCGCGCCATCTAGTGCCTCCTCTTGTGGCTCCGAATTCAAGAAATCACTTGAATGCCGCCAGTTTGCCAGTGCCTCCGAGTATTTGTCAAGTGGTCTATTGAGGAGTTGACAAGCTTTTCACGAAGAAGGATACTGAGCCGCAAATGAGTCACCGTGAGTTGAAAGACCAGATCTACCCCCAGTTCGCGCGTATCGGCCAGGCGCTGGCAAGCGAAAAACGGCTGGAACTGGTGGACCTGCTTGCTCAGGCCCCTCGGCACGTCGACGCCCTCGCGCAAGAGACCGGCATGTCCGTAGCAAACGTGTCGCAGCACCTGCAGATCCTCCGCTCCGCCAACCTCGTAGAGGCCGAGCGCCAGGGCAACATGACCGTCTATCATCTGTCT
Source organism: Chloroflexota bacterium (assembly GCA_036732045.1). Taxonomy (GTDB): domain Bacteria; phylum Chloroflexota; class Dehalococcoidia; order SM23-28-2; family RBG-16-64-32; genus DATKKM01. The sequence goes on along the minus strand of DAINDD010000015.1, from coordinate 36,834 downwards.
GACCCAACGGTCGTACAGCTGTGGCTGGCCCTCCGCGGCGTGGCCGAATCGAGACTGGCGGAGGTCAAACAGATCGCGCGCGACTTGCCCGGTCGTCGCGACGGCGCAATCGTTTCGCGTGACGACGTGAAGGAGCTTCTGAAAGGCAAAGCGGTTCTGCTCGACGTGCGGCCGAGGCAAGAGTTCGAGGCAGGGCATCTTCGCGGGGCGATCAACATCCCCATCGAAGAGCTTGCGGATCGGATGTCCGAACTGACGCGAGACCGACAGATCATCACGTACTGCCGCGGTGAGTACTGCCTATTCGCGGACGAAGCGGCTGAGCTTCTGCGCGCGAACGGATTTAACGTTGCGCGACTGGAGGGCGGCTGGCCGGAATGGCAATCGGAGGGCAGGCCGGTGCAGATCGCAGGCCGTAGATGACGATCGAGGTACGACCCGCCGCGGTTGATGCTGAAGAGCTGCGCTGTCTCATCAGCGACAAGTACACCGAAGTCGCGAAGACGCCCGAGAAGGGGTTCCACTTCCATACAGGTAAGCCCCTCGCCATGATGCTCGGCTACTCCGAAGAAACGGTCGATGCACTCCCTTCCGGCAACGTCGAATCGTTCGCCGGAACCGGCAACCCATTCTCGATGGGGGATCTCCATCCCGGCGAAACGGTCCTCGACGTCGGCTGCGGCGCCGGGTTCGACACGCTCATCGCCGCCCGCCAGGTCGGTCCCGCGGGTCGCGTCATCAGCATCGACATGACGCCCGCTATGCTGGAAAAGGCCCGGGCGGGCGCCAACGATGCCGGCCTGGGCAACATCGACTTCCGTGAGGGACTTGCTGAAGCTCTTCCCGTAGACGACGAATCGGTTGACGTGGTGATCAGCAACGGCGTCATCAACCTCTGTCCGGACAAGATGGCCGCCATGCAGGAGATCAACCGGGTCCTCAAGCCCGGCGGCCGGATTCAGATCGGCGATATCGTCGTGCACAAGGAGGTTCCAGAGGATGCGAAATCCGACATCGACCTCTGGGGTGACTGAATAGCAGGTGCTCTGCTGTATGCAGAGTGGGAATGGGTGCTGGAGCACTCGGGGTTCGCCAACGTCCGTTGGGGAGATCAGATCGACGTGTTTTCGGGCTCGAAACACGAGTCTTCGGCCGCCAAGTTCGATACGCGTGGGGTCACGTTTACCGCGACGAAAGGGAGCGCGACATGAGCGACTTCGATACCGACAAGGCGCAATTACTCAACGATCTCCAAAGGTCACGTGCTCAACTGAACGATGCCGTCGGCAAGCTGAGCACCAATGATCTTTCGACCGCACGCCGCGGAAGCTGGCCTGTGTCGAAGATTCTTGACCACGTTCTGCATTCGGAACGGCTCTACGCGCAGCTGATCTCGGTATTCACCGGCGTGGGCGCCTTGATCGAGCCAACCGGCAGTCCTTCCACATCGGCCGAGGCGCTGACCGCACTCGAAGCAACACGCAAGGCAGTCATCAATGGGGTCGGCGATGTGAAGGAAGCGGACTTCTACCGGCTCCAGACCATTGGCCACGAAGAGTACAGCGTCCTCAGCATCCTGGAAAACGTGGCCAGCCACGACCGCGAGCACGCAGAGCAGATACAGAAGACGCTGGCATCGTCGTGAAAGGCCACAAATGGTTCGCAGCGATCTACGACAAGATGCTGGCGTCTGAGGAGAAGAAGTTCCTCGGCGTCATTCGTGCGGAGATGCTCAAAGACGTCACTGGCAACGTCCTCGAAATCGGCGCCGGCACCGGCGTGAACTTCCAGTATTACCAGCCCGGAGCGCACGTCACGGCCACCGAGCCCGATCCCTACATGCTTGAACGAGCCAAGAAGCGTGCCTCCGAAGCGAAAGTTGCTATAGAACTGCGTCAAGTCGCTGCGGAAGAGCTTCCCTTCCCGGCCGCCTCATTCGATTTCGTGATCGATACCTTGGTCCTGTGCAGCGTCAGCGATCCCCGAAAGGTGCTGTCTGAAATCAAGCGAGTCCTCAAGCTCGGAGGCGAGCTGCGTCTCTACGAGCACGTCCGCTACAAGAACCCGATCGGAGCACTGAGCCAGGACCTCATCAGTCCAGCCTGGCAGTGGTTCGGCGCTGGTTGCCACCCGAACAGGAACACGGAGCGTTATCTACGCGAGGCCGGCTTCGAGCTGAGCGATGTCCGGATCAGGAAGGAACTGCCGCCGATCCCACCGATGATCTTCACCCGGCCCCACCTCCAGGCAGTCGCAAGGCGTCCCATGTAATCCTCAACAAGGCCCAGGTCGAATGGACACTTTGAATCTCAATCCTCAAACGGTTCGTGAAAGGAGTACCAAACGATGACGACGAACCAGGCTAATCCAAACCAGGCTCTTTGGGAAAAGGGCGACTTCACCCGCGTCGCGTCCAGCATGAGAGAGAGCGGCGAGGCCCTCGTAAAGAGCCTCGGCATCACAAAAGGCCTCAAGGTCCTGGACCTGGGCTGCGGTGACGGAACGACAGCATTACCGGCAGCGAAGCTCGGAGCCGACGTGCTGGGCGTTGACATCGCGAGGAACCTCGTCGAGGCGGGGAACAAGCGGGCGGCAGAGCAGGGCCTCACGAACCTCAAGTTCCAGGAGGGCGATGCGTGCGACCTGCACGAGCTGAAAGACCAGAGCTTCGACCTCGTCGTGAGCATCTTCGGAGCCATGTTCGCGCCCAAGCCGTTCGACGTGGCCAGGGAGATGGTCCGCGTGACTCGGCCCGGGGGTCGTGTTGTGATGGGTAACTGGATTCCCAATGACCCGACACTGGTGGCGCAAATCTTGAAGATCAGCTCCGCCTACTCCCCACCGCCGCCGGAGGGCTTCATCAGCCCCATGACCTGGGGCGTCGAAAGCAACGTGATCGAGCGCTTTGGCGCCGCTGGGATCTCCCAGGAGAAGGTCTCGTGCGACAGGGACACGTATACCTTCAACTTCCCCGGCGCGCCGTCCGACCTGGTCGCCGTATTCCGGACGTACTACGGCCCAACCATGAACGCATTTGGAGCTGCTGAGAAGAACGGCAAAGACGCCGACTTGCAGCGGGAGCTCGAAGCCCTTTTCCAGGAGCAGAACAAGAGCCCGAGCAAGGACGCGACCTCCATTCCTGCAACTTTCTTGCGGGTTACCGTTTCGCGCTAGAACAACGACGTGAGCCGAAAGCGGTACCCGCGAAACAAAACAGGCCCGTAGGCAAAGGGCTGTGGCCTGAGGAAGCAGATGGCTCAGCCTGAATCAGTCACAGATGGCTCTCGACGGTCTGGCAAGCTTCGATGGCGCTTTCGCAAATCGGAGTGGCTTGACAGCGCCGTCCAGATCGTCGCATTGTTAGCCACCCGCATCTGAAAGGAGTCCCATGTCCCAGGTCACACACTTCAAAATCAAGGCTAAGCCCGGCGAACGAGACGCGGTCATTGCGATGTTCGACCAGTGGCAGAAGGATCGCAGGCCCAAAGCAAAGGGCTACGTCCGCTCCATTCTCACGTCGAACCTGGAGAACCCGGACGAGTTCATGGCTGGCGTCATGTTCGACTCGAAGGAGAGCTACGACGCCAACTCGAACGCCCCGGAGCAGGGTGTCTGGTACAAAGAGTTGCGTTCCCATCTGACCTCCGACCCGGAGTGGTTTGACGGGAAGCTCGAGCGGGAGTTCTCGGCTTAGCGACACTCGGTATTCCTGAACAACGCCAGCCACGACCGCGAGCACGCGCCGCAGATCCGCCGCACGATCCAGTGATGAGCAAGCGAAGAGATTGCGAACGCCGGCGGAGGCGATCCGTGCAGGACGATTGGATCGGGTCGGAGCGGCCCTGGAAGCGCTCGACTCAGGCGCGTTCCTGTAGAGCCTATGAGGACCTCCTGAACCCCATTCGTCCTACTCGGATTTCGTATCTGGCGACGAACCGGTCGTATCTGGCCAGACCTGTTAAACCGTAAGATTTCGCTTTCCAGACGAGAGGAATTATCGGAGAGTTTCCCGAAATTGTCAAAGAGTTTTTTCGCGTGCCCCGGCCGAGGGTGTCACAGGCGGATTTTCGGGCGCAGTTCCCCTCCCCAAAACTGTCTTCATTCAGAATGCAACTCGCTTTCCGGTTTCAGGGTTGAGGGGCAGCCTGGATGAGGGCGGCGTTATGGCTTGGTTGGCTGCCGCTTGGAGAAACGATCTGAATTCGGTTCTGACCCGCCCAAGCGGTGGTTCGATCCTAGATTCGGGCGCTCACGCAGCCGCATCAGTGTCAACGCGGGAGCATCTGCTTCCCAAGCAGAGGGTCGCGGGTTCGAGCCCCGTCTCCCGTTCCAGATACGAAATGTAGCCGGTAGACACAAAATAACCGATCTCCGTCTGCCATGCTAGGATCCTTTCACTGGGCGATTCCGCTGCTGGCTGGAGTCAGGCACCGTCCCAGCCGTTGGGGAACACGACCGCCTTCACCGCAGATTCGCCCGGGACCTCGCCTCCCGCCACCTTCACCGCGTGCTCGGACTCCTCGAGCGTGTAGCGGTGCGTGATCAGCGAGCCCAAGTCGTACTTGCGCGAGGTCATGATCGCCATCGACTTGTGCATCGACCGCACGCCGCGCGTCAGGCCGCCGTAGACTCGCAGCTGCTTCCAGACGATCAGCTCCGTCCGCAGCGGGACCTCAGTGTCCTTCCCGACGAAGCCGGAGAGCACGATCGCCCCCCTTCGGCGGACGAGATCGAGCGATAGCTGCACGGCCTTCGGGCTGCCCGACACGTCGACCACGACATCGGCGCCTTCCCCGTTCGTGGCCCCAAGGACCACGTCCAGCAGCGACTCCTTCTCGACGTTGACGGTACGGTCGGCCCCGAGGCGAGCGGCGGAGGCAAGGCGTTCGGCGTCGGTAGAGACGCCCGCGGCGATCACGTGCTGCGCGCCCCTCTCCTTGGCGGCGATCACGCAGGACAGGCCCTGGACGACGACCACGTCGCCGAGCGTGACGCCGCCCAGCCCGGTCCACTCGATCCCGTTGGCAAGCGCGCTCACGCCGATCACGGCCTCTTCGTTCGTGACCTCGTCCGGGATCGGGTAGAGGATGCTCCCGCGCCGCAGGTGCATGTACTGAGCCAGCCCACCGAACAGGTGTGGAGCCGTATCCGCGGACGTGTGTCCGTAGGATGTTGTCTGGCGGCAGGTCCGGTACTCGCCCTGGAGACAATCCAGGCAGGTCCCGCAGGCGACGTGCGACTCCACCGCCACACGGTCGCCCGCCTTCACCCCCCACAGCTTTGCGGCTCGTCCGCCGACGACGGCGATGCGGCCGACGTTCTCGTGGCCGAGGATGAGCGGGTATTCGATCTCCAGCACCTTGCCGTGGAGGATCTTCGGGTCGGTGCCGCAGACGCCGGCCGCCGAGACCTTCAGCAGGCCCTCGTCGGAGCCGATCTCCGGTAAGGGGAACGTCCGCATCGACATGACGCCCGGGCTGTCGACAACAGCGGCGCGAATATCCCGGGGGACCGCTCCGAGTGGGGCTGTGACATCGGGCAAAGCAGACCTCCCTTGGCTAAGTAGGCAGGACAATTAATATATCTTATACACCGGTCGCCTTGGAGTGCGGAACCTCCCCTCCCCGGGTAGCCGACGGCGCAGCTCAAATCGCCGCGCGGGCAGATGCGCTTGAGTTTCATCTTCTTCGGGCCTTCTTCACAGACGCGCCGACAGGTGGTTGTGGAGAGCCAGCTAGCTAAATGCAGTTCCTCCAAGAACGTTGAGAGCCGGCACTGCTAGTGCCGGCTCTCAACCGAAAGGAGACATGCTCGACACTCTCAGGGTGCGGGAGTGCCGAGGCGGGCGTTGTATATAGAATGTCAGTTGTCGACCGTCAATATATCTTATATCCTTTTGGCTCAGCAAGAGAGAAGGCATAAACATTTCGATGTATACCGACATCATCTACGAAATCCTCAACGGGAACGCGACCATTACGGTCAATCGCCCTGAAGCGAAGAACGCCTTCTCTACACTGACGCAACGCGAGGTGATAGACGCTATAGGGCGGGCCGACGCTGACCGCTGTGTCTGTGTCGTCGTTCTGCAAGGCGCAGGTCAGACGTTTTGCGCCGGTGCGGATATCAAGGAACTATCCGACGCCGGCCTGGACAATCCACTCGCGATTGGACAGCTGCTTTCACTAGACAAGGCCTTCTACGATGCCCTCCGTAACGTTGGCAAACCAGTCATCGCGAAGATCCGTGGCTTCGCTGTGGGTGGGGGTTGTTTGACTGCTCTCGCCTGCGATTTCCGGGTGACGGCGGAGGATGCGCGTATCGGCTTTCCGTTCGTGAAGATCGGCCTGTCGGGCGCGGACGGCGGCGCGACGTACCACCTGCCGCGCCTCGTGGGCTACGGTCGTGCAACGCAGCTACTGTTGAGCGGCGACCTGATCTCCGGTAAGGACGCAGCGCGGATGGGGCTAGCGACGAAGGCGGTTCCCGAAGCAAACCTCGACGACGCGGTCAACGAACTCGCCGATCTCCTAAAGACGAAGTCTCCGTACGCTCTCCGCGAGACCAAGCTGGCACTCCGCCGCTCGCTAGATCTCGACGTGGCGTCGGAGTTCCACGAGGAACAGCGCGTCACCGTCGCCGGGTTGCTCGGGTCTGACTGGGTTGAGGGAACAGATGCGTTCAAGGAGCGGCGCGCTCCGCAATTCGAGGTTCGCTAGCGCTAGAGGAAGGTGCAGGACGTTCGACGATATTTTGTACGAGACGAAGAACGGGGCGGCCTGGGTTACGATCAACCGGCCCTCGCGCATGAACTCCTTCCGCGCGCAGACCCAGGATGAAGTGATTGCCGCCTGCGCCCAGGCGAATGACGACGCCGGTGCTCGGGTCGTCGTTTTCACGGGCGTCGGCGACGCGTTCTGCGCCGGTGCTGACATCAAGGAGATGGACGACTCCGCCGAACAAGACGCCGCCTCAGTCGACCGCACGCTCCGCCACGACTGGAAGTTCTACACCGCGATCCGCAACATCGGTAAGCCGGTGATCTCGCGCATTAACGGTGTCGCCGTGGGTGGCGGCAGCAATATCGTGATGGCGTCCGACATCCGCATTGCCTCTGACAAGGCTCGTTTCGGCTTCCCGTTCCAGAACATCGGCCTGTGCGGTGCGGACGGAGGCTGCACGTACTTCTTGCCCCGCGCGGTTGGATACGCGATGGCCGCCGAACTCATCTTCACCGGACGTCTATTCTCGGCGCAGGAGGCGCTCCACCTCGGGTTGATCAACCGGGTAGTGCCGCATCACCGCCTCGACGAAGAGGTGGCGACCGTGGTCGAGCAGATCGCTTCGAAGTCGCCGCTGGCACTGCGCAATGCGAAGCTCGCGCTTTCCGCCTCGCTCGACAAGGATATCGCCTCCGAATACGACTACGAGATGCTGGTCACAACGCAGTGCATGCTGAGCAATGACTTCCGCGAGGGCGTCGCTGCGTTCAAGGAGAAGCGCGCGCCGCGCTTCACGGGACGCTAGCCGCGGCGAACCGGTGACTCCGCCGAGCCAGGGGAACACTAGGAGTCGCCGCTGGCTGCTCATTTTCGCGGTCTGCATGGGCACGACCCTAGCGCCGCTCAACTCAACGATGATCGCGCTGGCGTTGCCGGTGATCCGCGACCAGTTCCAGATCAGCCACGCGGCCGTCGCCTGGCTGGCGATGTCGTACCTCATCGCGATGGTGGTCGTGCAGCCGATCGGCGGCCGCCTCGGCGACCAGATCGGGAGAGCGCGAGTGTTTCGGGCGTGTATGATCGGCTTCTTGGCTGCGTCTCTTGCAGCCACCGTCGCCCCCACGTTCCCACTCCTAGTACTCTCACGTACCGTCCAGGCTTCGGTCGGCGCTATGATGATCCCGAACGGTCTGGCGCTCCTGCGCGAGAATGTCGCCCCGAATGAAGTCGGACATATGACGGGAATTCTTAGCGCGGCGTCATCCGTAACAGCTGCGCTGTCGCCGTTGCTTGGCGCGGCAATCATGGCCTTCGGATCATGGCGGCTGACGTTCCTGACGAACGTGCCGTTCGTGGTGCTGGGACTGGCCGCCTTCGCCGTTCTGTCTTACGAAGAACCGCGCGTGGACAAGAAGCCGACGCGGTTCGACCTGCTCGGAACATTGTCCTTCACAACGTTGTTGGTCTGCGGGACTGTCCTTGCGAACTCCCTGCGCGGCGGCAGCGAAGATGCTCGCGTCGTGACAGGAGCCGCCGTCGGCCTTCTTGTGTCGGGAGTAGTCTTCTTGTATCGGCAGATCCTTAGCGATAAGCCGGTCGCCGAATGGTCGCTCTTCCGGAACGCATCGTTTGCTGGAGCAGCCGTCTACGTGCTGTGCAACAACCTCATCATGTACACAACCACCCTGATGGTGCCGTTCTTCGTCAAAGACCTTCGCGGTGGTAGCTCGTTCACCGCCGGAGCGCTTCTTTTTGCTCTCTCGGCGCTGATGGCGTTGGCCGCCCCAATCGGCGGGCGAGTGTCAGACTCGGCCGGGCGCCGATTTCCGGTCTTGCTCGGCGGCGCATTGACGGCAGGCACACTCGTCGTACTGTTGCTCGTCATCCGCGCGGACACACCGATCGTCGTGATGGCGATCGCGCTAGCGAGCATGGGCTTCGGGCTAGGCCTTGGTCTCGGGTCGGCGCCCGCGGCCGCGATCGAAGCCGTACAACTCGATCGCTCTGGCGCCGCCGCCGGGACCAACTTTATGATGCGCTGGCTTGGCGCGGTGATCGGTGTTGCATTCCTCGGAAGCGTCCTCAACTCAGACAAGGCGTCCGAAGAGATTGGCCCGTTCACGCTGGTCATCGCGGTTATGACGGGTGCCGCGTTTCTCGCCACATTCTCAGGAGCGCTGATCAGCGGTAGGAGCCGCGGCTGGCGGAGTTGGCGGTCCCCTGAGACAGTCGTCTTGAGCGCCTCCGACGAACCGGTTCTTTAGCCGGAGCTATCGAGGAATACGGCCCATTCGCCGATGCCGTCGTTGGCGTCAGCGAACCCGTGTTCCTCGTTCCAGGTGCGTCCCATCAGGCACTGTCCCGTGACGTCCGCGCTGCCAGCCGAAACGAGGTAGACGGCTGCCGGGATCATCACTGTCGGTTGGAGGATGTACTTCCCTGCCTCGGCGAAGCTAGCCGGCACCATGTCCGACCATGTCACGCCACCGGGCGCGTGCGTGTTCACCCGCACACCTTGCTCGGAGAGTTCCGGAGCGAAGGCTCGCGTCATCGCTTGGATCGCTGCTTTCGTCGCCCCGTAAGGCATAAAGCCCCGCCGTTCCATCGTCGGCGGCGAGGTCGAGATGTTCACGATGCTTCCGCCACCGGCCTCGAGAAGAAGCGGCAGAACCTTCTGCATGCACAGGAAGGTCCCGTTGAGGTTCGTGTCGACCGTCTTGCGCCACAACTCGTATGGGACTTCTGACAACGCGACTGGCGGCGTCTCATAGTCCCTGCGGATCGCCTGAGGACCGAGGCCGGCGTTGTTCACCCAGCCGTTGAGCTGGCCGTGCCGGCCCTGGATCACGTCAATCACCGCGTGTATCGACTCCGGCGAACTGACGTCGAGCTTCGTGACACAGGCCGATCCCCCAAGGCTTTCGCACTTCGCTTTCACGTCGGCGAGGTCGCCCTCGGAGCGTGCGAGCAGTTCCACGTGCGCGCCAGCCGCTGCGAACCCCAGTGCCATCGATTTGCCGAGGCCGCGGCTGGCCCCTGTGACACCGACGACCAGACCATCGAGACTCTGTATTCCTAGCTTCTCTGCGAGCGATCGCGCCACGCGCTCCTCCTCATCTAGTAGCCGTTGGTCAGAATCTCGTCCGCAGTTCCGGCCGCAGTGAGCAACGCCTCCTGGGCGATAGCGTGCTGCTTGTTGTACTCGCGGACGAGGACAGCCGGCATGCCCACCGCCGTCCGCATCGGCCGCTTCCCGCGTGGCGTCTGCGCGACCTCCAGGATCGCCCCGCTCACCAGCGTAACGTCCGTCTCACGTCCGTACTTCGCGCCGCGCACCAGGAATTTCGAATACTCCGCGGCTATCTCCGGCCACTCCATCTCGGTCTTCGAGCGCTCGAAGAGGCCGGTGTCGAAGGCGCCGGGCTCGACGATCACCGAGTCGATGCCAAAGGGCGCCAACTCGTATCGCAACGTCTGCGCGATGGCCTCGCCGGCGAACTTCGTCGCAGCGTAGAGCGCGATGCCCGGCCGCACGACCCGCCCGAGGCCGCTGCTGATGTACACGATCAGACCGGACCCCTGCTCTCGCATGACGGGCAGCACCGCCTGCGTCACCCGCACCACGCCGAAAAGGTTCGTTTCGAATAGCTCCTTGGCCTGCTGCATCGTCTGTGCCTCGAATGGGCCCCACAGCCAGCGCCCGGCGTTGTTTACCAGCACGTCAATCCGGCCTTCGTGGCGGATCACGTTCTTCACGGCCGCAGACACCGATCGCCCGTTAGTCACGTCGAGCGGGACGGCCCGGACCTTACCCGGGAACTCCGCCTCGAGCGCTCTCGCCGACTCTTGGTTGCGAGTCCGGGGTTCGCGCATTGCCGCGACGACTCGCCAGCCTGCCCGGGCGAATTCACGCACCGTGGCTGAGCCGAAATCGCCGTTCGACCCCGTAATCAGGACGGCACGGCCCGCCTCTTCTACGGAAGCCGAACCGTTGTCCGGCACCGTCCATATTTTTTTCTTCATTTCAACCCCCGCTTGCACGTTTGGATCAGTCAGCGTATATATATCATACGTGAAACGGCGGTGCTCCCCTTATGAGAGCGCGTTCGTCCGCCAACCAAGCGAATAACGCCTATAAATCGCGCTGCGCCACGGTCAACTCTGAAAGGGAGCTTCTGGATGATCATCGACGGGCACATGCACATACTCACCGGAAAGCCAGGCAGGGAGTACTTGCCGGCTCGATACCGTTGGATCCTGTCGATGATGTGGGCCTACGGCGGTGGCCCGCCGTACGAACGCAACCCCAAAGACTTCTTCGAAAAAGTAGAGCAGCGCATCTCGGACCCCACCGGCGAGTACACGATCAAGACGCTGGACAGCGCCGGCATGGACGCTGCCGTGCTCATCCCAACGGACTATGGTCTCGCCATGGGCGACGACCAGCCGATGCCGATCGACGAGATGCACCAACACCTCGGCGAGCTACAGAAGAAGTACCCGGGGCGCATGTTTGGATTCGCCGGCCAGGACGCACGGCGCCCCGGATCGCTGCAAATTTTCGAGCGCGCAGTCCAGGAATACGGGCTCAAAGGCCTGAAGATCCTCCCTCACTACGGTTACTACGCATCCGACAGAATCCTCTTCCCGTTCTACGAGCGGGCGGACAATTGGAACATTCCGGTCGCTATTTGCACTAACATGGAATGGGCGACTACGCCGACGCGCTTCAACGACCCTATCCACGTCGGCGAGGTAGTTAACAACTTTCCGGACATGAACGTCATCCTCTTCCACACCGGCTTCCCGGTGGAGGCCTGGTTTGAAGAGTCGCTCATGTTGGCGGTGGCAGCGCTCAACATGTACCTGCTCTTCGACGCTTGGGTCTACCCGGCATTCCCGCCATTGACTCGCGGCTACGCGAACATCCTCAACGACGAAGAGGCCGTGATCAAGAAGATCGCCCGGGCGCGCGACGTCGTCGGTGCGCACCGCATTCTCTTCGGCACCGACAACAACTGCGGACCGTCCGCCTTCGGCGACAAGCTCTATGGCGGCCGTGGCATGAAGTGGATAGTCGAGTGGTGGCAGGACCTGCCGGCGCGAGGCAAGAAGTACGGCATCACATTCACGCCCGCGGAAGTCGAGCTCATGATGGGCGATAACCTGGCCCGTCTGCTCGGCATTTGCGACCCGCCGGAACACCGCCGCGAGTTCAAGTACGGTTGGCAATACCGGACGCCGGGCCCGCGCCCAGCCCCGTGACCCCTCCCGAGAAGCCCAACCTCCGAAAAGGAGACCGCAATAGCAATGAAGCAGCGTGAAGACTCCGACACCGCCCGCAACGGCGACGATGTGGGCAGGCGCGCCGCTGATCACCGCCGTGCCTGGGAGAACGACGTTCTGAAACCCGCGCTCGACCGTTTCGAGCTCGAAAAGGCGGGAGACCGCTTTTACGGCCCGGACGACCTGGAGAATTTCGACTTCTTTTCCAAGGTCGGCTTCCCCGGCGAATATCCCTTCACCGCCGGCATCTACGCCACGTTCCCATATGCAACCGGCGAGCGTGGCACCGGCCTCATTCCGCAGTCGAAAGGGCTGGCCAGAGCCGGGCGCTATTCCGGCTACGGCACCGCTGAGGACACTGCTGCCTACTACCGCCGAATGATCAGTGAAGGCCAGCGCGCCGGCCCGAACGTCGCGTTTGACCTGCCCACTCAGTGCGGCTACGACTCCGATGACCCGCACGCGCTCGGCGAAGTCGGGCGCAGCGGCGTAGCGATCAACTCGTTCGAAGACTTCAAAGCCCTGTACGAGCCGTTCCAGGGTGAGCTCGAGATAGACCGCGTTGCCTCCAATTGGACGATTAACGCGCCGGCTATAATCATCATTGCGATGTACGTGCTACTCGCGAGACAGCGCGGCATCGACCTAAAGAAGCTGCGTGGCACGCCGCAGAACGACATTCTCAAGGAGTACATCGCTCGCGGCACATTCATCTTCCCGCCGCGCCAGTCAATGCGCATCGTGCGCGACATCTTCGCCTACTGCACGCAGAACACGCCGTCACTCAACCTCGTCAGCTTTGGCGGCTACCACATCCGTGAGGCCGGAGCGACGCGCGAGCAAGACCTTGGCTTCTCGATGGCGAACGGCATCGAGTACCTTCGCACCGGCATCGAGGCAGGCCTCGACGTGGACGTGCTCGCGCCGCGCATGACCGTGAACTCTTTCGGCGGCAGCGTTGAGCTGTTCAAAGAGGTCGCGTTCCAACGAGCAGCGCGGCGAATGTGGGCGACTATCGTCCGTGAACGCTTCGGGTCGAAGAACCCGCGCAGCTGGCTCCTCCGGCAACCGAGCGGTGCGCACATGGGCTACTACAACGCCACGATGCAGCGGCCGCTCAACAACCTGGCGCGGGCCATCGTCGGTGGCATCGCCAGTGCGCTCGGTGGCGCCGCACCCAACGTCGAGCCCCCGTTCGACGAGCCGCTCGGCCTCGGCTGGAGCCGCGAAGCGATGCAGCTGACTGAAGACGCCGCGCGCATCCTGCAGTACGAGGCGAAGCTCACCGATGTGCGCGATCCGCTCGCCGGCTCCTACTACATCGAAAGCCTTACCGACGAAATCGAGAACGCCGCCTGGGAGATCGTCGACACCATCGAGAAGAAGGGTGGCGCCGTCGCCGCGATCGAAGAAGGCTGGACGCCGATGCAGGTGACCGAGAGCGCGATCAACCGCAAGAAGGCGATCCTCAGCGGCGAGCAGATCGTGGTCGGCGTCAACGCGTTCACCAGCCCGGATGAGGTCAACGTCGAGGTGGGACGCGTCGTGAACCCCGTCTACGACCCCGAGCTGCTCAACACCGTCGAAGAGCGGCAAGTCGCCAAACTCAACGTTCTCCGGGCACGCCGCGATCCGACCATCGTCGCCTCCTCACTCCGGGCCCTCGATACAGCCGCCAAGGACGAATCGGAGAACCTCTTCCCGTTCGTTCTCCAGTGCGTCGAGTCGCTCTGTACGGTCGGCGAAATCTGCAACACACTCCGCGACAACTTCGGCGAATACCGCCAGCCGGGCCTATAGGATCGACCTGAGTGGCGAACGACAAGCGCTTAGTCGACTACCGGGTCCTCGACATGACCGAGGGCGGTGCCAACCTTGCCGGCAAAGTGCTCGCCGATTTCGGCGCGACGGTGATCAAGATCGAGCCGCCGGGCGGCAGTTCGTCGCGTCACCTCAGCCCGATAGTCGACACGCCAGCGGGCCCGCACAGCCTCTTCTTCGAGGCGTACAACACCGGTAAGTCCAGCGTCGTCGCAGACATCACGACTTCAGAAGGCCGGCAGCAATTCCTCGAACTCGTCCGCAACGCCGACGCGGTGATCGAATCATTCACGCCGGGTTATCTGCAGTCTCTCGGCCTAGGCTACGACGATCTCTCCGCGGTCAACCCGAACATCGTCCTCACCTCGATCACGCCGTACGGTCAGACCGGACCGAAGGCGAAGTGGGCCGCCTGCGATCTCACTGTCTGGGCGAGCGGCGGTCCTCTGTACATCACCGGAGACCCGGATCGGCCGCCCGTGCAGATTAGCTTCCCCTATCAGGCCTCGCTCATCGCCGCTTCGTCAGGCGCGTACGGAACTTTGCTCGCCCTGCGGTATCGGAACGCGACCGGGCACGGCCAGCACGTCGACGTCTCGATGCAGGAGTCGTCGCTGTGGGTAATCTCCGGCGCCATCGAATCGTGGGAGCTCGAGAGGTTCAACACAGGCCGTTACGGCACGCGGGTTCGCGGCGCCGTCAGCGTCCTGCGACGTCAGATCTTCGAGGCGCTCGATGGCTACGTTGCGTTTATGGTGTTCGGCGGTGTCACCGTCGGCAAGCGCTCCACGGAAGACACCGTTGCCTGGATGCGCCGCGAGAACGCGCTCCCGGAAATCCTCGACGGGTACGACTGGGAAAAGGACTTTGACCTCGGGACGATCAGTCAAGAACGTCTCGCGGAGCTTGAAGCGGCGTTCGATCAATTTTTCCGCACGCGAACGAAGCGGGAGTTGGCCGAGGGCGGTCTCGCTCACCGGCTCATGCTCGCGCCGGTTACGACACCATCTGAACTGACTCACCATCCGCAACTGGAATCACGCGAATTCTTCGTCGACTTGCCCAACGAAAAGCTCGGAGCCGGCAAGAACTACGTCGGTGGATTCGCCAAGTCATCTCTCGTTAACCTCGAGCCTCCGCGCCGCGCTCCTGAGATTGGAGAGGCTTGCAAGACAGCACTCCAACCGCGCTCGGCGCAAACGTTCTGCGGTAAAGAGATGCGCGCGCCACTGACCGGCCTGAAAGTCGCCAACTTCGGCGGCATCGCCGCAGCACCGCTGATTGCGCGGCAGCTTTCCCTCTGGGGCGCCACAGTCGTCCGCGTAGAAAGCACGCGCCGGGTCGATATGCTGCGTTTGCAGGGTCCGTTCGCCGGCGGTAAGGCGCAGGTCGATACCAGCGTCTGGTTCCCGAACGTCAATTCGGGCGCGCTGGGCATCGCTCTCGATCTGAAGAACCCAAGCGGCCTCGCGATCGCTAAAAAGCTCGCCGATTGGGCCGACGTAGTACTCGAGAACTACCCTCCCGGCCAGATCGCGCAGTGGGGCCTGGACTACGAGTCTGTCAAAGAAACGAACCCCGACGTTATCTACTTAAGCTCGAGCCTGCTCGGTCAGTACGGGCCGTACGCGCACCAGGTGGGCATCGGATTCCAGGCGGCGGCCGTCGCCGGCGTCAGCAACCTCACCGGCTTCCCCGACCGCCCGCCGACACCGATCCCCACGCCGTACACCGACTTCCTGGTGCCGGCGTTCTCGGCCGCCGCGATTGTTGCCGCCCTGGGGCTGCGCGACCGTACCGGAGAGGGACAGTACATAGACCAGTCGCAAACAGAGACCGCTGCCCAGATGTTGGCGCCAATTCTCATGCAATCGCTGGTCACCGGCGTCGACCAGGAGCGGTGCGGCAACCGCCACCCAGACGCCGCGCCTCACGGCGTCTTCCGTTGTCTGGGCGACGACCGCTGGATCGCGCTCGCCTGCATGACGGATCAGCAGTGGACGTCGCTGCGAAGCGTCTTAGGCGATTCCGCTGCAGACTCGCGATTCAAGACGCTCGCCGGCCGCAAGGCGAACGAGGACGAGATTGAATCTCTGATAGCGACTTGGACGTCTTCCCGCATGGCGGAGAAGGCGGTTGCGGCGCTCCAAGCCGCCGCCGTGCCCTCCGATGTGGTAGCCACCGGCGAAGACGTATCGGAGGACATCCAGCTGGAGCACCGCGGCTTCTTCCGCACGTTCACCCACTCCGTGATCGGCCCGCACCGCTACCGCGGGCCAACCTTCCGTCTGTCAAAGGTCGAAGACATTCAGGGACCTGGCCCCGCTCTGGGCGAACACAATGCGCAGGTCTGCGAACTCCTGCAGTTGTCGGACGATGAAATCGCTGAGGCGCTCATTAGCGGCGGCATGGCCGCGGACGTTGACTCCGGCGATCTTGGGAAGATGCAGCTCTACTAGGACCAGGCTCATGAGTGGTTCGATAGCGGTCACGATAGAAGGCAGCATCGCCACTTTGGTGATTGACAACCCCGGCCAGCGGAACGCGCTCACCCCGGAGATGCTTCGCGACATCGCGACGCAGCTCGGCCGGCTCGGCGACGCAGACGCCGTGCGCGTCGCCGTCCTGCAAGGCCGGGGTGCAGCGTTTTCCAGTGGGTATGCCCTCGACAAGTTCCCTACTGGCGACGACCTCGGCGAGACCGACGACATCGACGTCGCCTGCGAGGCGATCGAGCGGTCGCGTCTTGTCGTCATCGCGCTGATCCAGGGGCCGTGCGTCGGCGCCGCACTTGAAGTCGCCGCGTCGTGTGACTTCCGGTTCGCGGAGGCGAACGCCGGACTCGGGATCACGCCTGTGAAGTTCGGCCTCGTCTACAAGTGGCGCGGCATCGAACGCATCTACCGGCTCGTCGGCCCGAGCCATGCCCGCGAACTTTTCTTTACCGGTCAACTAATCTCAGCGGAACGAGCCGAGCGCATCGGCCTGGTGAATGAAGTCTGCGCCGACGGACCTGCCGTCGAAAGGAGAACGTACGAGTTCGCCGAACAGCTCGGCGGGCTCGCTCCGATCGCGCTCGCCGGCAATAAGTGGATCTTCTGCGAACTGGAGCGCCTCACGACACCAACGAAAGAAGTGCGGAGTGCGCTCCACCGGATGCGCTGTATCGCCATCGATAGCAAGGACGCCATTGAGGCAAGGAAGGCGTTCGCTGAGAAGCGCGCGCCGAAATTCACAGGTTCTTAATGCGGTGAGAGGAGTGGTGGCATGATCGGCAGTACGACTGCAGTTCCGCCACGCATACTTGTGGCGAAGCTCGGTCTAGACGGCCACGACGTAGGCGCCAAGGTTATCTCGAGGCTCTTGCGTGAAAACGGCTTCGAGGTGATTTATACCGGCATTCGCCAGACGCCAGACGAGGTAGTGCAGGCCGCGCTCGATGAAGACGTCGACGTGATCGGACTTAGCATCCTCTCCGGAGCGCACCGCACTCTAATCCCTCGAGTCGTCCAACTCCTTCACGAACGCGGCCAGGACATCCCCGTGACTGCCGGCGGATTCATCCCGCCTGCAGACCAAGAATATATCTTGAGCCAGGGCGCCAGGGCACTCTTTAGCGTCGCCACGCCCCTCGAGGAAATGGTCGAATGCCTGCGAAAACTGGCCGCCCCCGTACAGGCGGCGAAGCGCGGCAGCCTCAATACTGGCGCTGGGATTTGGACGATACTGGGTCAATTTGCGGAGTTTCTTCTGATTGACAAAGACAGCGGAATATAGCGATACTCAGCACATATAAAATATATACATGGGAGGATAAACGTTGCGCATCCTACAATATAGACATGGTTTCGTAGCAATACTGGTCATTTTGATAGGGGCGCTCTTCGCCTTCACGGCGTGTAGCAGTGGGGACAACGCAGGCACGAACACGGCCACCAGCTCCGCTGCCGCAGGCACGGCGACCGCCACGCCGCAGCCCGTCACAGTCCGCGCCGTCCTGGCCATCGAGGCTTCATCTTTCCTGCCCGTGTATGCCGCGCGATACAATAACTTCTACGCGCAAGAAGGCATCAATCTCGACTACTCGGTGGGTGGCACGGGAGGTAAGGAGTCGGCGGCGCTCATCGCCGGGGATGCAGACATCGTGTTCTCCTCTGGTGTAGAGCTCCTCAAGCTCGCCGCCCAGAACCGGCCCGTCATCGCTGTCGGCGGCATCGAGGCCGGAGGCGTCGACGAACTCATCATGCTTAAGTCGCTTGCTGACCAGCTCGGCATCACGGCGAATAGCCCGCTGGCCGACAAACTGAAGGCGGCGAACTGGACAGGCAAGAAGGTGGGCTTCACGTCCGCCGGCGCGCTCTCCAACGGCCTCGTCCTCAACTGGGCACATGAAGCCGGCGTGAGTGCCGACAACGTCCAGCAGGTCGCCCTCGGGGCGGGAGCCACGCAGATTGCCGCCATGCAGCAGGGCTCGGTGGACTACATCTCGTCGTTCCACCCGTTCTCCGACCAGATGATCGCCAACGGTTCGGCGATCAAGCTCGTCGACATGACCGCCGGCGACGACCCGAGCCTGAAGGGCTTCCTTGAGCAAATCCTTATGACTACTTCAGACTATGCATCGAAGAACCCGGATGTCGTGAAGCGGTTCGTAAAAGCGACCGTGGAAGGATCCCAGTGGATCAACACTCACACCGTGGCGGAGGTGGTGACGATGTGGCAGAGCTTCGACGCGTTCAAGACCTCCGATCCCGCCAGCCTCACGGCACAGGTGCAGGCTTTCAAGGACGGGGGCATCTTCCCGAGCGATGGCGCTATGAGCCTTGCGGGGCTCCAAACGGTTCAGACCGTGCTTCTGAACGGCGGCATCCTGACGAGCCCGGTCGCTAACATCGACAAGCTGATCGACACTTCGTATCTGCCGTAAAAGGATAACCAGTGACCCAGAACAACGGTGCACTCCTGTCCTTCCGGAACGTCAGCGTCCGCTTCCAGACTCAGAAGGGTTCTACTCACGCGCTGGAAGATGTGAGCTTCGACGTTAACGAGGGAGAGTTCTTGTGCCTGCTCGGCCCGAGTGGTTGTGGTAAGTCAACTTTGTTGTCGGTGGCGGCGGGCCTGCTAGAAGCATCATCCGGTCAAGTCCTGCTGAGCGGCGAGCCGGTCCGCGGGCCCAACCCGCGGATCGGGTTCGTCTCTCAGCAGGATAACCTCTTCCCATGGCGGACCCTGCGGAGCAATGTTGAATTCGGCCTCGAAATACGCGGCGTCCCCGGGAAGCAGCGCCGCGATCGAGCCCAAGCGCTGATCGATCAGGTCGGCCTCGCCGGGTTTGAGGACTCTTATCCCTATGAGCTCTCGGGGGGTATGCGCCAGCGCGCCAACATCGCCAGAACGCTCGCCATCAAGCCAGAGATTATCCTCATGGACGAGCCGTTCGGTCCGCTGGACGCACTGACCCGCACGGAGCTTCAGGGAATGCTACTGGACATCTGGTCGAAGCTCCAGCGGACGGTGATCTTCGTCACGCACGACCTGAACGAGTCTATCGTCCTCGCGGACCGAGTAGTCGTGCTGACGCAACGCCCGGGTAGGCTGCGCAACATCCGCAAGATCGAGATGCCTCGGCCACGTGACCCCTACCACATCCAGGAACAGGAAGGTTATTCAGCGATTCACCACGTTCTGGTTGACGACATCATCCGTCAGACCGACACCTCCTGGTCTCAGAACGTGCCGTCTGGAGTGGCATCATGAACGACCCCGGAATTGCGGACGCAACGGGAATGGGCTTGCCTCGGCCCCGGGTAAGATTGGACTTGTCTATTCGAAAGATCATCACCTCGCGAGCGGTCCTCGTCTGGATGGGCCGACTCGCCATCATCGTGGGTTTCATCGGCCTGTGGGAGTACTCGGCGGACCGCTGGGTCGACTCTTTCTGGGTCAGCCGCCCAACAGACGTCGGCAAGTGGATCTACGACCGATTCGCCGACGGTACGCTGCCCAAGGACATTAAGGTGACGATGAAAGAGACGCTGCTCGGCTTCACCTATGGAGCGATAGGCGGCCTTATTTTGGGCATCGTGCTCTCGCGCTTCAAGCTGCTGGCGGACATCCTCGATCCGTTCATCGTCGCGATCAACGGCATCCCGCGAACCGCGCTCGCTCCCCTGCTCGTGGTCTGGTTCGGCATCGGCATCAAGTCGAAGATCGTCCTGGTTGTAAGCCTCGTGCTCTTCCTCGTTTTCTTCAACACCTACGCCGGTCTTCGCTCTGTGCCCCGCGAGTACGTGCAGACGGCCCGTTCTTTCGGCGCCAAGGGTTGGCAAATCATGTGGAAGGTGTCGCTACCTTCCGCCTCACCGTGGATTTTCACGTCACTGAAGCTGGCGATTCCGTACGGGCTTGTCGGCGCGATTGTCGGCGAGTTCATCGCTTCGAGCGCCGGACTGGGCTACCTCGTCGCGCTCCAGGCTAACCTGTACAACGCGGAGGGTGCGATCGGCGTGCTTGTCGTACTGGCTGCGATCGTGATGATCCTTAACTTCGTGCTAGAGTTCGTCGAGCGGCGCCTGCTCCGCTGGCGCCCGGACGACGTCATCTCCTCAACCAGACTGTAAACAGAACACCGCCGAGTTATTAGGAGATAACCGAATGCCAAATGCGCTTGTCGTCGGCGGCACCGGTCCCACCGGTCCGTTCATCATCGAAGGCCTCATCGAGCGAGGCTACACCCCGATCATCCTTCACCGCGGACACCATGAGGTGCCGGGTACGCGCCCTGACATCGAGCACATCCACGCCGACCCGCACTTCCTCGAGACGCTGCAGGAGGCGATCGGCGACCGCAAGTTCGATATCGCTATCGGGATGTACGGGCGCCTGCGGTTCCTGGCGGAGGCGCTGCGCGGTCACGCTGACCGGTTGATTACCGTCGGCGGCACCGTCTACCAGAACATCCTCTCCCGCCCGGCGAAGGAAGAAGATCCGCGCTGGACCAATCACAACTTGTACGTGCGCATCACCCAAACGGAAGACCTGCTGATGAAGGCGCACGAAGATGGCTGGTTCAATCTATCGCACTTCCGCTTCCCTAACCTCTACGGCCCGCGTCAGCTCGCACCGCGCGAGTGGAGCATGATCCGTCGCATGCTCGACGGACGCCGAAAGTTCATCGTCCTCGACGGTGGCCTCACGCTAGAGAGCCGCGCCTACGTAGAGAACGCTGCCTACCCCGTGCTGCTCGCTGTTGAGAAACCGAAGGAGTCGGCTGGCCAGCAATACAACGTCGCCGACGAATATACACCGTCCGACGCCGATCGCCTGAAGGTCACCGCCGAGGTCATGGGCGTGGACATCGAACTCGTAAACTTCCCGGTAAAGGCTGGCAAGCCCGGCTGGTACTGGGGCGTCGGACGCGAGATGGTGTGGGCCATGGAAGGCTCACCCCCGCCGACCGAGCACGCGCTGCTCGACATCGGCAAGATGAAGCGCGAGCTCGGCTACCACGACCTCGTCGACTTCCGCGAGGCAATGAAACGCACCGTCGAGTTCTATGTCGAGAACCCACCCGAGCGTGGCGGCGAAGAAGAACGCCAGATCGGCGACCCGTTCGACTACGCAGCCGAAGACGCCTTCATTGCCGAACTCGAGAAGTTCCAGGAGCGCATAGACAGTATCGACTTCGGCGGCATCAGCTACGCCCACCCCTACGCTCACCCAAAGGAGCCTGAGAAAAAGGCCAAGAGTTAGCCCATGTACAAGAACATCCTGTACAGAGTCGACGGCCCGATCGGCCGTCTGACTATCAACCGTCCGGAGCGGCGCAACGCCGTCAACCTCGACACGATCGCCGAGATCAAGCAGGCGATTGCTGAGGTGAACGCAGACGAGAACGTGCGCGTCGTCGTTTTTACCGGCTCCGGCGAGTCCTTCTGCTCCGGCGCCGACCTGAAGGACTTCCCGGAACAGATGACGCCGGACTTCGCCTTTCGGATGACGCGCCTCTACCTCGACTACTATCTCGTCATCCGGGGTGCAGAGGTGCCAGTGATCGCCCGCATTAACGGTGACGCTATCGGCGGCGGCGCCGGTGCTGCCCTCGTGTGCGACATCCGGATCGCCAGCGAGCGAGCGCGGTTCGGCTGGCCGTTTGTGAACATCGGCCTGGCTGCGGCTGACGCAGGCTCGACGTATTTCTTGCCGAGGCTTGTCGGATACGGTCGCGCATCGGATCTTCTGATGACTGGCCGTATCATCGGCGCGCAGGAAGCGCTGGAGATGGGAATCGTCAACCGGGTCGTCAGCGACGCAGACCTGGACGCTGAGGTGGAGGCGCTCGCTGAGAAATTCGCGTCTGGCCCCCCAATGGCTTACCGTTTTACAAAACTCGCCCTGAACAGCGCCCTGGACAAGGATGTGGACACCGAATTCGACTTCGAGCAGCTGGTAGCGCTTAACTGCATTCTCGGCGAGGAGTTCCGCGAAGGCACGCAGGCGTTTCGGGAAAAGCGCCCGCCTAGCTTCCCCGGGCGGCACGTTTCCCGGTAGCCTCTGGTCTCCATAAGGAGGACGACTTGGACTTTCGCTTTTCACCGGAGGAAGACGCTCTCCGCCGCGACCTTCGTGGCTTTCTGCGCGAGAATCTTCCCGCCGAAGGAGTCGGCACCACAATTGCCCCGGACGGCATGGAGGGCAACGCCGACGAGTGGGCTTTCTCGATGGCGTTCAACAAGAAGCTCGCAGAGCGCGGCTGGATCGCCCCTGCCTGGCCCAGTCAGTATGGCGGCATGGACGCCACCTACATCGAGCAACTCATCTTCAAGGAAGAGCTCGCCTACCATCGGGCGCCAGACGGCGGTCGTGTCTTTGGCGTCGACATGCTGGGGCCGGTGCTGATGGTCCACGGCAACGACGAGCAGCGCACGCGCTTCCTCCCCGGCCTGACGAGCGGCGAGACGGTCTGGTGCCAGGGCTTCAGCGAGCCGGGTTCTGGCTCGGACCTGGCCGGCCTGCGGATGACGGCCGTCAAAGACGGCGACGACTACATCGTCAACGGCCAGAAGATCTGGACCACGGGCGCACATCGCGCCGACTGGATCTTCCTTCTCGCCCGGACTGACCCCGACGCACCGAAGCATAAGGGCATTAGCTTCTTGATGGTCGACATGAAGTCGCCCGGCGTCGAGGTGCGCCCGCTGATCAACATGACCAACCACCACGAGTTCAACGAAGCGTTCTTCGAGAACGTGCGCGTCCCCGCCGGCAATCGTGTGGGCGCTGAGAACCATGGTTGGTACGTCGCTATGACGCTGCTCGACTTCGAACGCTCGTCGGTTGGCACCGTCGCCGCCGGCAGGCGCACGCTCGAAGACCTCGCCGGCTTTATGCGCGAGACCGGCGTCAACGGCTCGACGCGCTCAACGGCCAAACAGACAGTGGCCGACCTCCACATCGGCTGCGAAGTGGGCCGCATGTGGAGTTACCGCATCGCCTCAATACAGCAGGCCGGACGCGTTCCCAATTACGAAGGATCGGTCGCCAAGGTCTTCGGTACCGAGTTGAACCAGCGCATTTATAACTTCGCGATGAACCTGCTCGGGCCGTACGCGACGCTCACGCCCCGCTCGAAGTATTCGAAGTTCCGTGGCCGCTTGCAGAAGGAATACATGGAGAACACGGCGACGACGATCTACAGCGGCGCGTCCGAGATCCAGCGCAACATCATCGCCCAGCGCGGCCTTGGCCTGCCCCGCTAAGCAGCCACGGTCTCGCTGACTTCAGCGCGGCTCTTCGTCGCAACCCAGACCAGGCTCGCAAGCGCCACGCCGGCCGCGAATACGAACACGCTCGCGACTCCCGCTGCGTCTGAAAGCACGCCCAGGACGAACGGCGCTGCCGTCCCAAAGTCGAACGCCATCGTCACCGTCGCCACTGCGAGGCCTCGCTCGGCCGCCGGCGCAGACTCCGCGGCGATCGTTGTCATGCCGGTGTAAGAGGCCCCGAAGCCAGCCGCAAATAGCCCTCCCGCCACGACAAGCGCCAGGGGCTCCGCCGATATCGCGACGATGACCATCGACGCCGCGACGAACAGTAGCCCTACGCCCGCGGTCACCCAGAGATCGAGGCGCGAGATCAACCGGCTCGCGATGATCGAAACCGTGATCACGGTAATGCCAAACGAGAGCAAGAAGAACTCCGGGCTGGCGTGTCCCTCCGCTCGCAGCACCAGGAACCCCTGCACCGATCCGAAGGCGATCGTCGTGCCGAGAAAGCCAAGTAACGGCGTGATCGCCGGCTTCGAGAACGGGATCCGTCTCGGGAAGCGCCATGGCTTGCGCTCCGTCGACTCCACTGGCGCGATAAGGGTGAGCGCCCCGCCAGCGAGGCATGCGCACCCCAGGATCACAAACAGCGCCTGGTAGCCGATCTGCGGCCCCAGCCAGAGCGCCAGCGCGGGCGCGTAGAGGGCTGCGCTGTGCGTGGCTGTAAGCGTCGCGGCCATCACCTCGGCCCGGCGCCCCTCCGGAGCCAGGTCAAGACAGAGCGTCGTCCATGAGGTGAGGAACACGACCCAGGCCACCCCGTGCAGGAGCCGCACGCCAGCCAGCCCCGGCGGGAAGTCCCCTTGCGCGTATGCAAACAACGCGAACGAACACCCAGTGGCGCCGACGATCACCATCAGCCGCCGCCCGAACGCGTCCGTGAACACGCCTGCCCACAGTCTGGCCGCGAACGAGCCCAGTCCGAAGGCGCCAACCACGATGCCGATGACGGTATCCGAGTGGGAATCGAGGAACTTGGGCAGAGCCACGAGAAGCGAATAGAAGCTGAAGAAGAACATGTGCCCGGCCAGTAGAAGACCGACCAGGCGGGGGGTCCATAGGGTCGGGCGTGGAATGGCTGACGCTTCGCTCGTGAACATATAATATATCGATAGACAGACGTGCACGGATGAGCTTATTCTTTCGGCATGCGCCGTTCAAGAAGAAGCCGCGGCCGGGCTGTGATTTGACCTTCCGCTTGGCAGTGGCTAGAGTCGCATTAGCATATATCTAGCTAGCAGGAGCGCCCTCTCATGAGTCAGCCCGCCCGAGGAGTCCCCGCCTACGACTACGCCAACCTCACCGTCGCCGTCGACGACAAGATCGCCGTCCTCACTCTGAACCGGCCTGAGACACTGAACGCCGTCAGCTACGAGATGCACCATGAGCTCGAGCGCGTCTTCCGCGACCTCAACTCCGACCCCCGCGTTGATGTGATCGTCGTGACCGGCGCCGGCAAAGCGTTCAGTGCGGGCGGGGACTTCAACTTCATGAAGGACCTGCACACCGACCTCGAAAAGCGCTACGAGATCTTCCTCGGTGCCTGGGAGGTCGTCGACGCCCTGATCGAGCTGAAAAAGCCGATCGTATCCGCAGTCAACGGAGCTGCGACCGGGCTGGGACTAACCGTCGCTCTGCTCTGCGACATCGTCTACGCTGGTCAGTCCGCGCGGATGGGCGACCCGCACGTGCGCGCCGGCATCGTCGCCGGCGACGGCGGTTGCCTCATCTGGCCGCTGCTCGTCGGTATCAACCGCGCGAAGGAGTACCTGCTCACCGGTGACCTGATGGATGCGGAGACGGCCGAGAAGATAGGGCTCGTCAACCGTGTCTTCCCGGATGACGAGCTGATGAACGCCGCGATGTCGCTGGCTAAGCGTCTCGCCGAGGGACCGACGCAGGCCATCCGCTGGACGAAGATGTCGCTGAACCAGTGGCTCCGCCAAGCCCACGTCACGTCCTTCGCGATGTCGCTAGCCCTCGAGCAGTTCGCCTTCGCCACGAACGACCAACTCGAGGCGGTGAGCGCGTTCATGGAGAAGCGCCGCCCGAAGTTCACCGGCTTGTAGCGTCAATCGCCGAGGCAGAACGTCGTGATCGCTTGCTCGAAGGCGCGCGGCTGATCCCGGAAGCAGTAGTGCCCGGCCTGGTTCACGATGACGAGACGTGCGTCGGCCGTCGTGCGCGCCACCCGCGAGAAGAGACTGTACGCGAGATCAACCTGCGCCGATCGATCGTCGCGCCCCCAGAAGACCTGAGTCGGGACACCCAGTCCACGGCTCGTGAGCATGTGCGACGCGCGGCGTCTCTCAGCATCGATATCGCGGTGCCACGCCTCGCCTAGCGTCTCCATCACGGCACCGGCCTGCGCCGTCTCTGGTCGTCGCGCGATCTCCAGCATCCGCCGAACGAAGCTCACCGTCACCTGCTGACGGTTGAACGCCTGCGCATCCGGCTCCACTCGCACGTCTTCTTCTGTTGGCAGTTGCCCCTGCGGGAGCCGCGCACCCGGGCGAGCGATCGCGTCGTAAAACGAGGCCGTGGACTGATCAGGGTTCTCCGCAAGCGTGGCACTGCTCACGATCATCACTCGCTTCACGAGTTCCGGACGCGCCAGAGCCAGCGACGCCGCAACGAGCCCTCCTCGCGAATGCCCTGCAACATGCACTGGTTCACGCACTACCTGCTCCACAAACGAGACGACGTGCCCCAACACCGCAGCGTACGTGTAGCCCGCAGACGACGATGGGTTATCCGTGAACCCCTGTCCAAGCCGATCGACTGCAACCACGCGAGACCGTTTCGCGAGCGCGGTCAGGTTCAGGCTCCAACAGTCGAGCGAGTACAGCGAACCGAACTCACCGCCATGGAGAAGTAGCAGCGGCTCTCCCCTGCCGTCCTCGTAGTACCGGGTACGGACGCCGCCAACGTCGGCAAAGTGCAGGTTGCTGCTGTCGAGCTTGTCGTCCGGCGCGAGGTCAAGCATCGCGAAGAGCGGTCGTCGCCTGCTCATCGACCGTCATCGAGTCCGGGTCCAGCGCCACTCGGTACGTGTCTCTCGCGGCTTCGATCGAGACGTAGCCGTTGAGCACGTCTTCAAGGACGGCCTCCGGGTCACGCCGGCTAGGCTCACCGTAGCCGCCGCCGCCCGGCATGCGGATACTGAGCACGTCGCCCGTGTGCGCATCGAACGTCTCGAGCGGTCGCAGAGGGCGCTCATCCTCCGAGCCTGGGTTCAAGCTCGCACTCGCACTCGGCGGCGCTTGCCCGCCGAAGACGCCCCAGCCCGTGTTCTCAAACATGTGGGCCAGGCGCAGCGTGATCAAGGCGTCGTTTAACAGCTTGTACTCTTTGCGGTAGCCAGGCCCGCCCCTGTGCTCCCCGGCGCCGGCGGAGTCTGGCATCCATTCATATCGCAGCACGCGAACGGGAAATTCCGTCTCCAGGATCTCGACCGGCGTATTCGGAGTGAAGTGGCTCATCGGCTCCACCGGCGATGTGCCGTCGTGCATAGGATTCGCGCCGAGCGAGCTAGGAAAGAGCTCGTACTGCACGGTCTGTCGGCTCCCGTCTTCCGCGCGATAACCGACGGCGATCGCGCCGCAGCCGAGACCAGCAGTACCGACTGCGCGCGACGGGTTGAACTGGGCGAGCGCCTTGAGCACCGTGCTGTAAAGGACGTGCGTCAGCCCGAAGTAGTTGTTCACCGGCGCCGGCCAGCGCGGATTGGTCAATCGACCCTCCGGGTTAATGAACTGCACCGCCTGCCGCGTGCCGTCGTTGATCGGGATGCTTGGGTCGAGGTACGAGAGCAACGCCAGCAACGATCCGCCCTCGCCGCACTGTGGCCGGAGATTGATCGGGCCACGGACCTGCTCGTTCATCTCGCTGAAGTCGAACGTGATCGTGTCGCCCTTCTTGATGACGCGCACGTGGAGCCGCAGCGGCTTGTCTAGATCGACGCCGTCGTTGTCCACGGTCGCCTCGGCCTCACTCTCTCCATCGGGCCACTCGGAAAGCGTCTGCCGGACACGCGCGTCAGCGGAGCGCATCAGCTCTTCAAACGCCGCCTTGATCGTGTCCGTCCCATACTCGCCGCACAACTCACGGACCCGCTGAGCGCCGACGCGACTACAGCCAACCTGTGCACGGCTGTCGCCGGCGACCGTGTCGGGCGTGCGGCTGTTGCGGCGGATTATCTGATCGACTTCCTTGATCACGCCATCTTTTGTCCAGTACTTCACACCAGGCAGCAACAGACCATCGTGGAAGATCTCGCGCGCCGCCGCACCCGATGAGCCCGGCACTATACCACCGAGGTCTGTCTTGTGCGCAATGCAGGCGCCGAACCCGAGGACTTCGCCGTCAACAAAGATCGGCGTCACGATAACTAGGTCCGGGACGTGCAGGTTACCGCCGAGATATGGATCGGTGAGGATGAAAGCATCTCCGTCCTGCATCTCGTCGTAGCTGTAGTTCTGCAGGACAGCGCGCACGCTATACGTGTACGGGAACAGGTGGAGCGGCATGCCGGAGCCCATGACCACCCTGCCCTCGCGATCACAGAGGCCGGCTGAACCGTCGAACGACTCGCGAAGGATCGTCGAGTAGCCGCCGTGGAACAGCAGGTGTTCCATCGTCGCGACAATCTCCCGGATGCGGTTGTTGATGACTTCGAGTGTGATAGGGTCGAGACGCACAGCCATCTCCTGACTCAGCTCACATTGATGATGAGGTTGCCGAACTCGTCGACGACAACCGTCTGACCGGGTAGCACGACCGTTGTCGAGTCGAGTTGCTGGATGACCGCCGGGCCTTCGATTTCGTTGCCCGCGAGCAGTGCGTCGCGCCGATAGACAGCGGTGTCGACGTAGTCCTTGTGCTCTTCGAAACGCGTCTTGCGAGTCCCGACAAGCGCCGCTTCTGGTGACTTATCGCCGGCTGGCACGCGAGGCAGCTCCAGCGTCGGCACCTCGCCGAGCGACATCACTCGCACGTTCACCACCTCCGGAGTCTCGTCCGGGGCCGACGTTCCGTAGACCTGCTGGTGCAGATCGTTGAACGCTGTGCGGATACCGGCGACGTGCTCGTCGCCAAGTTTGCCGGATGGGCACGGCACGGTGAGCTCGTACCCCTGGTACGGGTAGCGCAGGTCAAGCCCGCGGTGGAGCGAGATGTCAGATTCCGCGAAGCCTTCCGACAGCGCCTCGCTCATCGCCCGCTCATCCAGCACTTCGAGCATCTGGTTGAGCTCCCCCACCGGGAATCTGCCAAGTGATTCGAGGCGGCTGTGAAGGTAGTGGTGCTTTACCTCTGTCTGCAGGAGCCCGACCGCGCAGCTCAGGCCTGGGTACGGCGGCACAATCACGCGTGGCACGCCGACGTTCTTAGCGATGCGAGCGGCATGCATCGGACCCGCCCCGCCGAATGCGATCAGCGCGAACCGCCGTTGGTCGAGACCGCTTTCCACGAACGAGAGGCGAACGGCAACCTCCATGTTGACGTTGACGACTTGCACGACGCCGAGTGCCGCCTCTTCGACTGTCAGTCCGAGCGGGCCGGCGACTTTCTCCTGGATGGCCTTGCGCGAGAGCTCCGGATCAACCTGCAATTTGCCGCCGATAAACGTGCTCGGCTCCAGGTAGCTGAGCACGAGATTGGCGTCCGTAATCGTCGGTTCGGTGCCGCCGAGGCCGTAGCACGCCGGGCCCGGGTAAGCACCCGCGGACCGTGGTCCACACTTAAGCCGCCCATCGGGTCCGATCCAGGCTATTGTGCCGCCACCGGCGCCAATCGTGCGGATCATGATCATCGGTGTGCCGATGTCTTGCCCGCCGATCTTTCCTTGCCTTGTCTCCTGGTAGAGGTTCTCCGGCATCAGGCTGATATCAGTGCTCGTTCCGCCCATGTCGAACGTTACGAGGTTGCGCTCGCCGGTTGCGGACCCGATGTTCGCGCCGAAGACGACGCCCGCCGCAGGGCCCGAGAGCAGCGTCTCGTTTGGATGGTTGGCGGCGGTGTCGATTCGCGTGAGGCCGCCGTTCGATTGCATGATGAACAGCTGTTTTGTCCGCACTCCAGCCTCCTCCAGACGCCCGTTCAGCCGCAGCAGGTAGCTCTGCACGATCGGCCCGACGTATGCGTCAAGTACCGTCGTCGACATCCGCGCGTACTCGCGGATAACGGGCAGGATCGTGCTCGAGAGCGAGACGCGGCAGCCCGGGTGCACCTCTCGGATAACCTGAGCGGTACGCTGCTCGTGCGCCGGGTTCATGAACGAGAAGAGGTAGCAGACCGCGATCGAATCGATGCCCTGCTCTTTGAACCGCTTAGCAGCAACGCGAATCGCTTCTTCGTCGAGCGCCTCGATCTCGCCGCCGTCGGGGCCAAGTCTCCCACCGATCTCCGCAGTCAGCCGCTGCGGCACGAGCGTCATTGGCTTCTGATAGAACGTATCGATCAGGTCAGACCCGGACGGACGATTCCCGCCGCGCAGCTCGTATGTTGCGCGAAATCCGGTGTTGATCATCAACCCGACCTTCGCGCCGCGCAGCTCGAGGAGCGCGTTCGTCGCGACCGTCGTCCCGTGCGCGAAGAAGCGGATCGCCTCTGGCGTGATGTCTTCGTTCTCGGCGAAGAGCTGCTCCAGGCCATTGCTCACCGCCTGGGACGGTTCGTCCGGCGTAGACGGGACCTTGGTCACATGCAGCGCGCCGGACTCGCGATCCATGGCGACGACGTCCGTGAACGTCCCTCCGATGTCGATACCGACGCCCCAGCTCGTCACTTCCGTTTCCTCGGCGTCGCGGAGCGCGTCTTAGCCGCAGGGTGCTTGAGGGAAATATTCTCCATCAGCAATAGCTCTTCCGGGAACATCTCTTGCCACGGCTGCTTCGCCGAGGTCAGCCCTTGCTCCACGGAGAACGTTTGGAGAAGGTCGATCATCTCCGCATTGTTCTGGATTCCGTACGGATACGGGTCCCCCCCGAACGTCTTGTCCTGGTCGCGCACCAGGAACTCCGAAAACAACGTCAGCGATCCGGCCGCCGGCAGTTGCAGCAGCTGTTCTCGCCGGCGTTCCTCGGCCAGTTGCTTCGCCTGTTCGAACGCGTTGACCAGCGCCGCCGAAACCCAAGGGTGCTCTTGCAAGATAGAGTCGCGGATCACGGTTACGTGGTGCGCCGGCAAGACGCCAGACTTGCGGTAGTAGCGAAAGCATTCCTTCCGGGGGTCGCTGAACAGCGGGAGAGCCTTGGGATGCCGAATGAGGTCGGTCCGGTCCATAACGCTCGATGTGTGGGGTTGGTGGATCACGGCGTCCAGCTCACCCTGGTCGAACATCGTGCCGAAGTCTGCCTCTGCGTAGTGGAAATCCAGGTTCTTCGGTGGTGTCATCCCACTGGCGCCGCCGTGACTGCGCTGAGGCGACCGCTCCTGGTACCATGTCATGTCCGTCGGCTTGACGCCGAACTCGTGCTGAAGGATGCCGCGGCCGCACAGCCCCGCGGTTTGCTGATAGTCGGCCAGGCCTACCTGTTTGCCCTTCAGGTCTTCCGGGTGGTTCTGCCGGATACCGCTGCCCTTGCGGATAAGCATCGAAGCGTAGGCGTATGTGCGATGGTGAAAGACGGGCAACAGCGAATACGGCCACCCCTTCGCGCGAACGCGCAGGTAAGACGAAAAAGACATCTCGGAGATGTCGTAGCGCTGGAACTTTAGTTGATCGTAGAAGATGTCCGGGCTGGAACGCGGGCCCACGTAGCGAAGACTTACGCCCTCCGGCTCCACTTCGCCGCTTATGACTGGTACGACCCGATCATAGGCCTTGGTCGCGAAGGTGAGTTCGAGTTCGTTCATTTGCGCGTCACTTCGACTTCGTCGCGTC
This sequence comes from Chloroflexota bacterium, assembly GCA_036732045.1. Lineage (GTDB taxonomy): Bacteria > Chloroflexota > Dehalococcoidia > SM23-28-2 > RBG-16-64-32 > DATKKM01. Next base: position 5,296 of record DAINDD010000015.1, on the reverse strand, counting down.
CTGACGGCCCTCGGTAAGGCGCGGGATGATCTCCGTGCCGAAGATCTCGATCTGCTCGGCGAACTCGTTCGGATCGAACCAGTGGTTCAGGGTGATGACGTCGACCCCTGACTGAATGATCTCCCCGAGCTTGTCGGTCACTTCCGACACCGTGCCGGCGATGGGCGCCTCGACGGCTTTTGGCGGGCCGAATCCGAGCACCTTCTCGAACCAGTCGTAGGCCTTCTTCTTCGCCCGCTCGCCGTCGCTATCGACAGCCACGAACGCCTTTCGGTTGATCGTGAACTCAGCCGGGTCGCGTCCGAACTCCTCCAAGTACTGGCGAAGGAGACCGAGCGCCTCCTTGTATTCCGAAGTCGGTATGTCGCCAACGGCGGTCCAGCCGTCCGCATACTTAGCGGTGCGGCGCATCATGTTTGGATGCTCGCCGCCAAACCAGATCGGTGGGTGAGGCTGTTGTACGGTCTTCGGCAGAAGCTCAACGTCGTCAAGCTTCCAGAAGCGTCCGTCGTAAGTGACGCGATCCTCCGCCCACAGCGCCTTCACGATGCGCAGGTTCTCCATGAAGCGGCCGACGCGGTGCCCCGGCTCCGAACCCACAGCGAAGTAGCTGTTCGCCTCGGAGAAGTCGCGCCCTTGGGCGGCTCCGCCGAGGCCCACGCCAAAGATGAACCGGCCGCCGCTCATCTGATCCAGTGCCGCGACCGCCTTGGCAAGGTGATACGGGTGGTGCACGCTGAGCGCTATAACACCGGTACCCAGCTTGATTCTGCTGGTTAGTGCCGCCGCCCACGTGAGAAGCCCGATAGGCTCTATGTGTGGAATGTTGTATCCGTAGATGTACGGGTCAACGGCCCAGAGGCTGTGGAAGTTCAGCTCTTCGGCGCGCGTGACAATCTTCTTCAGCAGGGGAACGTCAGTCGGGCCGTTCAGAAAGCGCTGGGGAATGGCTACTCCCCATTCGATCGTCTTCTGGTTCATGGGGTGAGATACCTCCTCCAGACATCCACGAAATAATTACGAGAGCCTGTGCGCCTTGCGTAGTCGCATATTATACAAATAACTGGTTGCGGACAAGCGCGAAAACAGCAAAGGAAAGAATACGAAAGTAGACCCTAGCCGGCCTTGCGAGCGGCCGCTGCGACCAACGAGTCGCTCAGGTGCCAATAGCCCATTCGGCTCAGGTAGCGAGTCAGCATCTCGCCGCCCTTCCGCACGTGCTCTTCTGCGAGAAGCCGGCTGCCAGAAGCGTCGCCCGTGCGAACGGCGCGCAGAATCGCCTTGTGGTCGCCGTATGAAACTTCGCGCCACTCCGGAATCGTGAAGAAGTACGTTTTCGGGATGCTTCGGCTAAGGACCCGCGCGAAAGAGCGAAGCAGGATGTAGTCGGCGCGGCGGTTCAGGATAGCATGGAAGTTCCAGTTGATCTCTTCGAGGCGGTCGGGGTCTGTTTCCTCGGCCTCCTCCTGGAGAATGGCGTGCAGCTTGTCGAGGTCCGCCTGGCTGACACGAGTCGCCGCCCGCTCAGCCATAATCCCAGCGACGGACGAGTAAACAGTGAAGACGTCCTCAATATCTGTCACCTTAAGCTCGGCGATTCGAATGCCTTTGCGCGTCTGCATCGCGACGAGGCCTTCATCACTCAGGGCCAGGACTGCTTCTCGCACAGGCGTGACGCTAACGTCAAAGCGCTCAGACAGATCATTGAGAGTGATGGCCTGCCCCGGCTTGAGTACCCCCGTGAGAATCTCTTGCCGGAGCGCGTCAGCGATTACTGCCCGCCTGGAGCGACCTAATCGGTGGGCCTCTTTCATAGACTTATATTAATCACCACTCACGAAAGCTTCAACAGAGTTGAACGCCTCGTGGCGTCGAATCCTAGCCATTTATCTGAGCCAGGAACACTGAAATCGCGCCGTCGTGGTCGGGTGGGAGCTTTGCGACCAAAGTGAACCGCGCCGGGTTTGATGGAGACCCGGATCATTTATAGCGGATCGAGATGTCCTGCACGCCGCGGTTCGAGTGATGGACGAGCCCGGCCAACGGTCCCTTTCGTGCCCACAGCGCCTGCTCCAGCGCGTGGAGTGCGAGGTCGGTGCGCAGCGACCGTGAGGCGTGTCAGCCGACGATGTAACGGGAGCAGGCGTCGATGATGAAGGCCACGTCGGCGAAGCCCGACCAGGTGCGCACGTAGGTGAGGTCGGCGACCCAGAGCCGGTTCGGGATGGCGGCGCGGAAGTCACGCTCCACCAGGTCCGCCGGGCGAGGAGAGACTTCGTCGGAGACGGTGGTCCGGTGGTGCCGCCCTCGCACCACGCCGGCCAGCCCCAGCTCTCGCATCAGCCGCTCCAGCGTGCAGCGCGCGACCAGCGTTCCCTGGCGCTGCAGCTGCCGCCAGAGTTTGCGTGCCCCGTTTACCGCGAAGCGTTCGGCATGCGCCAGCGGCGGCTTCAGCTTGAGCGCTTCGTCACGCTGCCGCCGCGCTGAGGGTGGCCGCTGGCGGGCGGCGTAGTAGCTGGACGGGGCGACCTGCAGCGTCCTGCAGATCGCCCCGTCCCCAAAGCGCTAGTGGGCTGCGTCGATGCAGCGGGTCATCTGGGCAGGCGCGGGTCGAGCTCCCGCGCGAAAAAAGCAGAAGCAGCCTTGAGGATCTCGTCGGCTCGCCGCAGGCACTTGCGCAGCGTCTCCGGCGTCATTCCGCACTTCGTGGCGATCAAGCTGATCGCCGCCCACTGTGACGGGAACTCGCCCTGATGCTCTAGCACAAGGCGCACCGCCCGTTCCCGAATCTCCACTGGGTACCTCCCCGATCGTGTCATTGCTCCATCCTCTCACGGCTTGGAGCCTCCACTTTTCCCGGGGCGGTTCAAAAGCTTACCTTTCAACCTGTGAACCTAGCGCTCAGGGTCGAATCAATAGGATATATTTAACTGAGCGATGAAAGTCTGCAAAAAACCACGTTCCTTCCAGTCGCGCTTGGCCTCGCGGCGCCGAACGGTGTCGTTCTTCGATTGCCACGGCGAATCCTGTGTGCCGGTCTTGAATCAACTGGACCCGGCGAAGGCCATACCTCAGCCTTGACGACATTTCGCGATGGCTTCGCCGAGCAGCCACTACCATCACCAGTGACCCTGACAGCTTGCGAAGATGTCGGCTTTGACAGCGAGAACAGCCCCCGCCTATGTGGCGCCGTCCATCATTTTCGCCTGTCTCTTCAGCCAACGCAGATACAAACCGTCATCTTTGCCCGGGTGGTGAACGTTCGCGGACCGGCAACTTGGCGGCTTCAGATAGTTGACGATCTAAACGACGCGCTGCGGTGGGAAGTGACGGGGCTCGCCGAAGCGGATCACAACCGGCTCCGAGTTGTGGACTTTCGCGTTCCAGCGGCCTTTGAATCGCAAAGCGCGGGGTCCTTAAGTTTGCGGCTGTGGGTTAACGACTTACTGACGAGTGTGCGATTATTTCCCGTGGTCGGGGAATGCGGGATCGGCGCGGGACAAGGTTGCAAAACGCTCGTGGCGACGCCACCCAAGCTCGACTTGGGGAGTCTGGAAGACAGCCGAGTACGATTGAGGTCGCCTCTCTCCATTGAACTGCACAATAGCAGAGACTGGTGGCGATGCGACTGCTTAGTGCTCGAGGAATTCGGCTTCGGCCGTTTCCCAGCCGAAGCGGTCCGAAACTTAATGACGGCAATAGCAGAACAGTCCCTGATAATGAAGAAGGGATCCATTGACGATCGCCGTGAGACTTGGGATTTCTTCTGCGAGGTCGTTCGAGGGCAATAATCTCAATGGAAATGGTCTACTATTCGTGGCTCACGGACTTCATGGAAGCCGGCAAGTAGAGGCTGCAGGCAGACACGGTGCGGGACGCCACGCGGGCAGAGGTTGACGGCTTCAGGCGAGAGAATGAGCAGCTGAAGCAGCTAGCGGCGGAACTCTCTCCCTGGGGGTGTTCGTGCTTCACCCGTGCCCCGAGAATGCCCTTCTGGATCGAGACAATGGAAAGGGGACGAACATCGTGAACGACCTCTTCTCAGTTAAGGACAAGATCGCCCTCGTCACCGGCGGCGGAGCGGGCATCGGCCGGATGATCGCCGAGGGCCTCGTCGAGGCCGGCGCCAAGACCTACATCTCGTCCCGTAAGGCCGATGTAATCGCGCAGGCGGCTGAAGAACTGTCGAGGAACGGCGGTACCTGCATCGCCATCGAGGCCGACCTTTCTACCGAGGAAGGATGCACGAAGCTCGCCGATGATCTGAAGTCGCGTGAGGACCGGCTCCACATCCTGGTGAACAACGCGGGCAACACCTGGGGCGCGCCGCTGGAGGAGTACCCGGACGCCGCATTCGACCGCTGCTATGCGCTCAACATCAAGGGCGTGTTCTACACGACGGTTAAGCTGCTGCCCCTGTTGCGGAAGGCGGCCAGCGACGACAATCCGGCTCGCGTCATCAATATCGGTTCCATCGACGGCATCCAGGCGCCGATCGTCGATAACTACGCTTATTCTGCGACCAAGGCCGGCGTCCACCACATGACTCGCGTGCTCGCCCACAAGCTGGCTCCGGACAGAATCACGGTGAACGCGGTCGCTCCCGGCCCCTTCGACACTAAGATGATGCACGAGACGCTCGAGCGCGTCGGCGACCAGATCAAGGCCCTCTGTCCGCTGGGCCGGATCGGGCGTCCCGAAGACATGGCGGGGATTGCGATCTACCTCTCCTCCCGCGCCGGCGCCTACCTGACCGGTGCTCTCATTCCCGTCGACGGCGGCATCACCACCTGACACGACTGAGCCCCGCCACGTCGGGTGCGACAGATGCGGAAAAGCAAAGCCAGGCCATCTGACTCCCGAAAAAGAGCGCCTCTCGGCGGCCATCACGCGCAGATTTCGTATCTGGAGCGGGAGACAGGGCTCGAACCCGCGACCCTCTGCTTGGGAAGCTTAGGGCCTTGCGAACTCAATTTCACGTGGTGACCCCCTGCCTCGTCAGGCATCTGATCGGCCTGCGTCCTCGCGGCAGTTCACCTCTGTCTACGATCGATACCAGACGAAGCGCAGGCTCATGGTCGTTCACCGATAGCAAGCGGGGATGACCTTCTGGTCAATTTGGATCGTTGCGGGCCCAGCTTCGCCAAAGAGCGGTTTGGTCAAGGATCTAAATCCCGCCGGTCTGCGAACGCCGCCTGAATGTTTTTCAGCGACACGGAATGATGTCGAGGTGACAGGCGGCGCAGCGCCGGCATGAACCAATGTGCCCTAAAAGTGACCGGCGCGCACTCGGGCC
>DAINDD010000014.1:0-45340 GCA_036732045.1 Chloroflexota bacterium | reverse complement strand
CTTGGCGTCTCGCTCGGGCGATGATACGCCATCGGCGATCGAGCAGCCCTTGTCCTCGACGTAGCGCCGTAGCCCGGCCTCGGTGATGTACCACTTGCCGTCGAGGAACGCCTCGATGCGGCCGTCGCGGCACATGCGTTGGAGCGTGCGAGCGGGCATGGAGAGGCGCCGGGCCGCCTGGGTAACCGTCATCGAGACGCGCGGCGAGGCGTCAGCGTTGGCCATCGTTAGGGCTGAGCCTCGTGCGGTAGGGTGGGCGCCACGCGGACGTTGTGCGCGGCGAGGGCGGTTATCGCGATGTCGTGCATCTCCAACTCGACTCGACGGACTAGCGCCTGTTTCGTGTCTATCGCCGTGATTCGCTCCAGTGCCTCAGCCAGTGCTGCCGCGTTCTCGTTGGCGATGCGGAGGGCGCTTTTGTATGTCTCGGCATCAGCGGCCAAGCTCTTAACTCTCGTGATCAGCGCCTCGATCCTCGCGTCGGCGTCGGCAACCTCTGCCCGCCAGGTCGCCAACATCCTCGCCACCACGTACGACTCTGCGGCCTGCTGTAGCTCTGTGTGGAGGTCGGCTATGGTCTGCTCCTGTGCGGCGAGGTCTTCGTTCAGTACCTCGGCCAGATGCTCGGCTACCCCTTCATTGAGGATCGGAAACTCATCATCGCCACCGGGTAAATCACCCTGCGCCGACTGCCTGAACATACGGTTGCCGGACGCATGCCAACGTCTCTGCTCGCTCATGGCTTTCGTCTGCTCCTGGGCGGCCTCAGCAGCTTCATAGCCTTCGCTGTAGCAAATGGGACACTGTCCGTTCTCTGCTGTCGGGTGTCCAGCATCGCGGAAGGAACCTCGACCCTTCGCCTTCGTCCAGTGCTCGCTCACTTCGTCTGCTCCTGGGTGAGAGCGGCACGAGCCTTGTCCTGCCACGCGTAGAACGTCATTGCGCCTGAGTTTAGGGACAGACGGTCACGGATCAGCTTCTTAAATACTTCGACGCGCCCCCGTAGCCCCCGTAGCTCTGCGGCCTGGGCGTGGTCGGCGATGATGCGGTCTGCGTGTACCTCTTTATCGATCCAGGCAACAGTTCGATACTCCGGCTTGTCATCGGCCTCGTAAGCCCTAATCTCCCAACTTCGCAGCATTCCGCCTGCGCCTTTATGTTTGCGCCACAGCTCGGCAGACGGGGCGGGCGCAGTGGTGAAGTCGTTTGGCGCTGGCCCAAAGCGAACGATCATCGGCTCCTCCGCTGTTGAGGCTTGCTGCTCCAGGTGGGCGACTATCGCCTTGCGGGTCTCGCTCATAATCGCGAGTAGGTTGTCTTTCAGGCTGAGGCCTTCGGTTATCAGCAGGGTAGCCTTGGCCCTGTCGTACCGTTGTCTTAGTCGTTCGTACTCATCCATCATCGTCCTCTCCTGTCGTCCGTGCTTGCGGGGGAGGGGTCAGTCCAGCGAATCTCATCACAGAGGCGGCAGACTTGAACCTTGGCTCTGGATGGGCGAATCAGGTTGCCACGCTTGCGAAGGACAAATGCTTCCCAAGTATGCAAGCACGCTTGCCAGACGATGTTTACCGTCGCGCTATTGCCATACTCCACGTATTGTTGGTTCATCCCTTACTCCTCCTCGCCGCCGCTAATCGGGACGGCACTACCAGCATCCCCAACCGCCGGAACTTCCGGGGCCGTGTCCTTCGGCTGCGAGGAGGCTGATCCATACAGCCACATTGGCACCCACTTGATAGGGGTCTGTGGGGTCATCGAGCCCGGTGGCCAGGGCGGCAGTACGCCAGCTACCAGGAGAGAACTGCAAGCGGGACAGATACCCATTTCGGTAGTCTCGTACTGTCCAGTCTGGTCCGCCTTCGCAGGGCGCAACGTCCTCGAGCAGATGGGTGAGTAGCCGCGGGTCGCCGCCGGCATCGAGATAGCCTTGACTGAACGCACAGTCGCCTGGCCCAGACGCCGCCGAATCGTCCGGGCATCCCGCCGCCGCTCCCACGTCACCCGTGCGAGCCAGGCCAGGAGCGGCAGGGAGAGGCCCGTAATTACCAGGAGTGTTGTTGGCATTGGCTTGTCCTCCGATCGTTAAGAAACCGCACGCGAGGCTGATCAGGGTTACGAGGGTCAGCAGCCATCGCGAGCTGGGGCGGGTCAGGTGGTTGCTCGCAGTACTTCAGGGACCGGCAGGCCCAGTCCGGTAAGCGTCTTGATGCGACGCCTCACCCGTTCGCGCTCCGTCTCGGGACGCTGGCGAGAGAGCCTGCTCGAGGACCTGGACGCCGCTACACCCCAACTGGCTGGCTTCGTCCGATGCGCCCAGAACTTCGCTGCGTCCCTGGCCTCGTAGTCAGCTCTTATTGCGTTCATCGTCGTCGTCCTCTCTCAGCGCCCTAAGCGCCGTTAACCTGCGTTGGGTTGCGGCCGTGTTCAGCGGGCATGACGGCGCTGGATGATCGCTGCAACCGACCCAGCCTGATCTTTCGCTTTGCCCCGCGGCGGGACCTGCTCCTCGTCACAGCGCTTGAGTACGGCGGCACAGAACTTCCAGGAGGGATGGTCGGCCTCAGCGACCGTCACATCTATGGCCTCCTCAAACCATTCCTCGGGAAGCCCGGCAGCATAGCGCCCGAACTCCGGAAGCGCTATCGGCGGAAGCACTCCAACCCTGTTTGCCCAGATTTTGAGCAGCCGCCCTTGCCGCTCCTGCGACGGGTCGTCGGTGGCTGGTGGCTGGTGGCTAGAAGGCTCAGAAGGAATAGCGGCTAGAGTGCTAGCGGCTAGCGGCTGGTGGCTAGCCCGATTGCCCTGCTCCATTGGTTGGCTCGGGGCCATACTTTGTAATGACATTGCCGTGACATCGCCCGGCGAAGGTGGTAACTCGCTCTCCGCTTCGTGGGGGTGTGGGTGCTGGTGGAGCAGGAACTTCTTGACCCAGATGTAGCGCTTTCCGTCCACCTCGTACCGCTCGATAAAGTCATGGTCGGTGAGCGCTTGCAGGTGCTTCTCGACTGGCACATTTTCAAACGGAAACACATCGGCCTTGATGAGCTTGGAGTTGTCGAGGCAACGGCCGCTGCGGTCTACGAAGCACCATAAGCCGATATAGAGAAGCCTTACGTAAGGATGCAACTCGGCCAGCTCTTGGTTGCGAAAGAACTTCGGCTTGAGGTCGCGCGATCTCATCAGCGCCCCACCAGCGGCGGCACCTTTACCGACTGATTGAACTTCGCGGCGGCACGGATGCCCTGCTCCACCTGGCCGCGACAACGGGCGCACTTCCAGCCTACAGAGCGGCCGCCGTAGTGCTGCGGGGAGCGCTCTATCTCCTGATAGCGCACCGTCTCTGGGCCTACATGTTGGCCACAAATGCGACACTGCGGGGTAGTGACGCGACTCATAGTTGCTCTCCTGTTTCGCCTTTATTCCTGTCTTCACGATGTCCATTTATTAGGGCTCAACAACCCGTTATTTATCTACCTAACCAAAGCGTCAGCTTCACGAGCGATATAGAACACCAGTCTCCGTGTTTAGAAGGCATTGGGAATCCTCTCGTACTCGTAAGAGCCCTTGCGGACGACGTCGGCGAACACCTTGGCCGGCGACTGCGCCTCGAGCAGCTGCTCGTAGACGGCCTCTTCGACGGCCTTGTAGCGGTAGGTCGCGACGCCGCGGCCGGCACGTAGCTCGACGACCAGGAAGCAGGTGTCGCGCGAGTAAGCGACGGAGGCGACCAGGCCGTCCTTGGTGGTGAACCTGCGGTCGTTGCGCTCGCGCTGCTCGGTCCTGGCCATCACAGCGCCGCCTCTACGAGGACACCGATAGCGGCCCGGCGAGCGGCCATGTAGGTCTGGAAGCGCTCAACGGCGTCTGGCTCGTCCTCGTCGACGGCCCGTCGCCAGGCCTGCCAGGCGCCGCTCACTTGGCTTCTGAGTGACGCCTCAACCTGCCACCAATGCTTGGGGCACATCAGCAGCGCTAGAGCAACCTCGTCGTGGCAGCCAGGCGCGGCGCAGAAGTGCCACATGCGGCGGTTCACGACCGACCGCCCTTCGAGTGGTCCGCCGCATTCGGACAGGTCAGGAAGTGCGAGACGTAAGTCTTTGGCGTCTCCGTCGTCGGCTCACTGAACAGGTCGGGGCGCTTGATGATTTCCGCCTTGACTGCAAAGGCCCGTGGCGGGGCTTGCTCGTCGATGTAGTACATGACGGCGGGCCGAGCATCGAGCGGGATACGGGCGCCGAGTGGCGACGTCGCCCAAACGATGGCGCGGCCGCAGCTGGAGCATTTGGCGATGTTCACATCGGTACTCCTTCCGGGAAGTCGAAGGCGGGGGAGGTTGTCATACGACACCAGCCTCAAGCGTGGTCCAGAGCTTGCGGACCACGACGGCCATGCCGCAGGGCAGCTCACAGGTCCTAACGATGGGCCCGGTAAGAGCGGCCTCGGCCAGGAAGTCCGGCACGCCGGCGCGGTACCGGGGCGGGATGCCGACGGCGAGCGTGGCCTTATGGGTCTTCGGTGCCGCCCGCAGCATCGCCTCAACCTCGGGCGTGAGGTCCGCCGGGTCGAGCTGCCAGGACCGGCGGTGAGGATGGCGGAAGCCCTTGAGCCGGCCGTCGTTGAACATGGCGCATACCCGGGCATAGGAGCAGCCGTAATGCTGAGAGACGACGGCCGCGGACCAATAGCCCTGGTTGGCGCGAGCGGTGATCTTGAAGCCCTTGGCGCCGATCATGCACTTGGCGCTGCCGTAGCTGCGGCCCAGGGCGTGCGCGATGCGGTTGAGAGTCCAGGTGCCGGCGTGCTCCTTGAGGAAGGCCTTCTCCTTCGCGGACCACCTGGTGCCCGAGAACTTCATCCGGTCGCGGCCGACGCCGGCGGCCGCCCAGGCCCGGTTCATCCTGTGCCAGATGGCGAGAATGGCGCCGCCGGTCGGCAGGTCCATCCTGCCCTTCTTGAGGTCGTTCCAGGCGTGATCGCTGCTCGGTAACGGGCCCGGGTTGGCGGCGGCATAGCGCTTGAGAGCCCGGACGATCCTGTCCTGAGTCCAGTACCTGCCGCCCGGCTTACCGTGACCCCAGCCAGGCGAGCTCTTGCCCTGCGGCATCAGCTCGGTCGAGCCGGTTCGTCGAAACCGGGCGTAGTGGCGGCCGCACCAGGTGCGTGCGCTGACGGTCTGCGCGCAGCCTTCGACGCTGCATAGGAGGCGCGTCACAACGACACGACCTCTCGCGCGAGTCGTTCGAACTCCGCAAGCGGCACGAGGAGGCCGTGAGTCTTGTAGCCCTCGTTTTGCACGGCGCGCGTCGGATAGAGGTGGGACCAGCGCTCGAGTTCGGCGCGCAGGAGGGCCGGCTCGATGACGTAGACGACCTCGTAGCCACGACCGGGCACGTAGTAGAAAAGCAAGTCTGCGGTGCAGGTATGGGCCCAGCCGGCCTTATTCTCGGTATCGACTGAGACCGTTTCGACGAAGACGTTTCCTGTCTCCTGCGCGCGCCAGTCCGTCTTGTATTCGACGAAGGTGCGCTCGCCGCTATCACGCTCGAAGAAGAGGCGATCGCGCCCGCTGCGCTGAGCTGCTCGGTCTACTGGGAAGATCCGATAGCGATCGGAGAAGTACTCGTCGAGCAGGCGCTCGGCCGCTTCGCCTTTGGAGAGTTGCGACCTAAAGTCGAAAGTCATCGTTCCCACCAGACGACCCGGGCCGGGAGGCCGAAGATGACAACCGCCGAGGGAAAAGGCGCGCTCGAGTCGGCGCCAACAAAGCGCAAGCGTCCCCGCAGGAAGCGCACCTCACCGTGGCGCGCGTGGTCCCACCACCAGGCCGTATCGGTGCGTGCCGGCACTAGGCAGACGACGATGGCGCCTGCGTTGCCGGCGGCGTGAGCCTTCGCGACCCAATCGCCGATTACGTCGCCATAAGGGGAGTTCATCCAGCAGACGCCGCGCCACTCCTGTTTTAAGCCGTCCATCTCCTTGTCGAAGTACAGGGCGCATTTCGTGTTGGCCTCGGAGGCGCAGACGTCCAACACGAAGCCGAACTCTTCGTCCAGCTGCTCGAACAGGTCTGCAGGCGTTTCCCACGTCTCGTCTGCCGAAGAGAAGTGAACGCCGAGCCGCGTCGCGCGAATCTCCTGCGCGGTTGGCTCTGGACCGTAGGTCTCGACGGCCTCGCGGTAGACCTCGCGCATGACTTCGGGCTCGCTACGAAGAGGCGCCAGCTCGCGGGCCTGCTCGCGCGTCGGCTGTTGAACTTCTTCAACAAGGAGTGCGGCTTCGGACGTCTTGATTAGGTCGTAAGCCGTGAACCTGCTGAAGTCCCATCGCTGCCGGCAGTAGTCTTCGAAAGTCCCGTAATCCTGACGATAGAGTCGCGAGTCGCGTATCTCTAGCAGTGCTGCACCTACCTCGACGAAGACCCGGCGCCCACGCGCTACAACGGCCTCCAGCTCCTCGAGGCGCTCCGCCTCTGGCAGAGACAACTGGCGCGGCGCATCGCTGGAGAGGGTCATGAGAGCGCCTCCACCGTGACAACGACCCCCGGCACCTCGTCCGGCGCGTCGGCGTAGAACTTCGTCACGTCGATATGCGCGACCTGCGAGTCGTCACCCCACAACGCCGCATCAGACCCAGCGTCCAGAACTGCACGCTGCAACTTGTCCACGTCGTTGCGTTTGTAGACGACGGCGTAGGGGCACAACCGCTGCGCTGCCGTGTGTGAAGCGGGGCGCGCGAAGTAGAACGTCAGGCGCACGTCCAGCGGCCCCTCAAGCGGCATCCGGGTCCGCATAGCCCGCGCGGCCGCGGTGGCGATCAGGGCGCGCCATTCCTTGAGCCGCGCGCCGTGTTCCTCCGTGAGGCTCACCATGCAGTTGCCGTTGGCGCGGAAGACGTGCCAGGGGCGCAGGGAGCCCTTCGTCACGGGATTGCCCTTGACGAAGAAGGTCACGGCAGTAGCGGGAGGGGCCGCGGTGGTCATGGCCCTACGTCTTCGCGGGCCGGATGCTGACCGACTTGCGGGCGGTGCGCTCGAACTCGATGGTCCGGCTCTCCACCGGCTTGATCTCGACGACGAAGTCGCCGCAGCGATAAAGCCCGTTGCCGAGCTCCATGCGGTCGATCTGCGCCTTCGCCAGGATGTTGAGGTCGCGGAAGGCGACTCGGTAAGGCTTGAGCGCCTCCTTGGCGGTCTCGCGCTCGTCGAGCAGGCGGGACAGCTCGTCGCTATCGAGCGGCTGCTCTTCGAGGCCCATTTGCGCTTGCCTCTGAGGTGTTGGCATGACGGGGGTTGTCCTTCCTGAAAGCGGGCGGGGGCCCGCGCTATCCGTCTGTCGGTTCCGGACCCGGTTCCTCGGGTGCGCCCTGCCGCTTGCGCAGCTCGGCCAGGCATTCGGCCGCGTCGGCGGCCCCGAGCTTCTTGAAGTCGTTGGCGTCCTTCCAGCCGTATTTGGCCGTGAGGTCGCGGATCAGCTCGCCATACTCCTTCGGCGGCCAGGTCCCTTTGAGGTCCGTGAGCACCTTTTGAATCAGCTCGATCAGGCGGGGCTCGGCCGGCGCCTCTGGGTCGATGCCTTTGTTTGCGGGTGACGGCTGGCCTTGGCCCTGGACGGGTGCGCCGTCAGGTTCGACCTGGGCCTCGAGGCCCGGTCCGTCTTCCTCCGGCTCTTCCGAACCTTCGGGCCAGCCGGCCTCGTCGTCTTCGCCCGGGTCGTCGTCCAGGTCCGCAGCCTTCCACTCGCCGGCGAACATCGCCCTCGACAGCTCGCTCTCCTCGATGTCATCGAACTCCGGCGCGTCCACCGGCCCCAGGTCGGTGAAGTCCGAGGCGCCGAACTTGATGCAACGCTTGCAAGAGGCCCAGGCGTACATATCGGCGCGGTGCTTGGTCCAGGGCGAGTCAGGGTCCTCGACCCATCGCTCGGGGCCTTCCTTTGGCCGATAGTCGGGATTCTTCTGGAACACGCCCTTGCCAGCCCGGGCGTGGCCCTCCGGGTAGACCTTCTGCTTACCGTCAGGCCCGTTCACCGGGAGCCATTCCCTGGGACCACCGGATGCGGCGCGCTTCATGCCCTGGTGGGCGCGTATGCGCTCGGCCTCGGTGTAGGCGATGCGGATGCGGCTCTCGCCCTTGATCACCAGCTCAACGTCGGCGCCCAGGTCGGAGAGGGCGTGGAAGATGAACCGCCCGCCGCGCTGGCGAACGAGGGCCATGTAGCCCTCGGTCATGACGTTTAGCTTGCCGTTGACCGGGAAGACCAGCCGCAGGGCAGCGAAGGGGCTAAACCCCATCTCCCAACCGGCCAGCATCACGGCCATGGCCTGCTGCTCCGTCTTGATGGAGTCGGGCACCATGCCCGAGCCGGCCTTGGTCGCCGTCTGGGCGATCGCTTGCATCAGGGTGAACTGCTCGCGGTCGATGAGGCGCGCCCGCGCCACCTCCACCGCCGTGGACTGGTTATGAACCGGCACGAGGCCGCGTTCTGTTACTTCTCTCATTGCTCTGATCCCTTCCAGGTAGGCGCGGTCGGCCGCGTCCGTTTCCCTCTGCTCTTTGATGTGCCAGCACTCGACGGAGGCTGGGCAGTCGCACTCGTAGATGAATCGCCAGGACAGCAGCCGGTAGAAGACGCCCGGGATGCGGCGCGACTCAAACCAGGTCTCGCGCGGCCGCGGGGCGGTCGCCGGCCTGACGAGAGTTGTCATGAGATGAGCTCCCTCCACATGCCGGCGATTGGGTCGAAGGCGACGGCGTCGCGAGCGAGGGCGTACCTGCCCGGTCCACGGTGCCGAATGATGAAGGTGCCATCCGCCCCGCAATCGCTAACGACGCGATGCTTGAGGCCGTCGATGTAGACGACGTCGTTGATCTGCGGACCGGCGCGCTCATGGACGAACCGGGTGCTACGCGCGGCGTGGAACGTCGCTGCCTCTTTGCCGGCCGGGGTGACACAGTCTTGTTCTGATGCCGCGCCGCATTTCGGGCAGGGATAGAACCAGGCGCTCGGGAGGTTCATAGCTTCCGATCCTTAATCTGTGGATCGTGCAAGTGCCCAAGCACCCGCGACATGCGGCCGCTAGGCTGCCGGCCGGAAACGAAGTGCTCGGCGCGCTTGGTTTCCTTCGCTCGCCAGGCCTCGTTCGCGTGATAGATGTCAACGCCGCACGTAATGCAGACGTCTTTGGGCGCCGCCTCTATCGCCTCGTCCGGCGTGGCAACCCACTCGCCGTCGTCGACGTAGAGCCCGCCGCCGCGAACCTCGAGGCCCTTGAGCGCGTCGGCGGCTCCCAGGACCTTCTGCAGCGTGTCGCGCAGCTGGAGCGCGGTCGCCGGCGTGAGCTCGCGCGGGTCGCGTAAGCCGCTCTCTTCCTGGAGGGCGACGCCGCAATAGCTCGATAGCTTCACGAGCTGGCCGCGGCAGAGGTAGGAGGCGGTGACGCTCTTGGCCTGCCAGCCCTTCGCCACGCGATCGCCGCCCGGAAGCCAGCCACCGTTTACCTCCTCGAGCGTGGCGAGGCGGTTGACGATCGCGACCCGGAGAATGCTGTCCGTGATGGCGGCGGCGCGGTGGTCGCGTTTGAGGTCTTCAACGAACTCGCTAGGGTTGGTGAAGCGCACCGAGAACTGCGAGACGGTCGCGTCGCGCTTGTGGACCTGGTCGCGGATCTCGGCGGGGGTTGCGTTGGTCATGACGCGGCCGGCTTTCGCTCGGGCACGAGGTCGATGGCCCGCAACGGCACACGGTCGTGCCACGTAGCGCCCAGGTAGTCCTCGTGCGGCGTCGCGGCGTCGTGCCCGGCCTCGAGAACGCAGGGGCGTAGCAGGCCCGAGGCGCCTCGGTAGTGGTCGGTCGCATCGCAGAGCCGAATCACTTTCCCACCGCCTCTAGCGCCTCTGTGACGACCGGACAGATGCCAACGGTGCAGACTCGAATGTCTAGGCCCTCCGGGGCGGTCGGGTCAGCATGCCCCCGCTCGATGTGAAACGCCGTCGTGACTCGCCCGAGCATCGTCGCCAGGATGTCGCGTTGGATGCGGACGGCTGCTAGGTCAGCGGCTAGATCCGTCCAGCACTCCATCGCGACCTTGCCGTCCGGGCTGCACTTCTCGACCTCCTCGATCGGGATGCCGGCGCAGGCGTTGACGCAGGCCACGATGCGGCGCGAGTTGGCCTCGTAGTCGACCGCGGACTCATTCCGGTCGAGAATCACGGCAACGTCGTCATCCTCGCCTGAGTGCTTGAGTAGCGCGACGATGCCACGGAAGAACGGGTTTAGCCCGCCGTCCATGTTCATCGCGCCTTTGTAGACGACCCACGGCTCAGGCGTGTGGTTAAACGTCATCGTCGTCCTCCTCCAGGTGGCACCACCAGCGCAGGTCCATCCAGGCCCACGCGGCAAAGCCCACGGCCGCGAGGCAGACGCCGGCCAGGAGCCAGTCGCCGATCACCATCCGAACGCCTCCCGGATCAGGTCGTCGAAGATCTCGACGCGGATGAAGCGGTTCGGCTCGTTGGCGCCCTCGTCCTGGCCGTAGTTGCCGTAGACCATCGAGACGTTGGCGTAGACGTCGCGACTGGCGAACCAGTTCAGCAGGCGTTCGACCAGCGCGTAGGCCTCGGCGTGGTCCAGAGGTTCAGGCCACTCGACCTGGACCCAGGGCGTGACGCGCGGGTTGCCGTGGCCGTCGCAGCTCCCGATTGTGCGGAAGCCGTCGCGGCGCAGGGCGTGGACCAGGGGCGCGATGCGCACGTCCAGCTCGCCGATGAAGGGCGGCAGTGTGTCGAGGTCGGTCGTCATGCCGGCACCTCGCTACGGGGCTCACGCGGCTTGCGTGCTGGGAACGGCTCCTGGGCGGCGGTGCGTCCGACGATGTAGCCGAAGTCATGGCGGATGAAGGTCTGCGCCAGGACCTGGGCGTCCGGCTTGACGCGCCGGTCCTGCTCGGTCGTCCGGCTCATAAAGCCCAGGAGCTTGTAGCCGGCCGCGAGCAGCTCGTTAGCACGCCACGCGGGGCACTCCTCGAGCTGGACGATTCCAGTGAGGTTGTCCTTGGTGTCGGCCGTCATGACTGCTCAGCTCCCGTTACCGCGCCAAGCCACGGGTCTACGTCGCGGTCGATGTGATGCTCGGCGCTGCGCTTCTTGGCTGGCTCGCGGCCTTCGCGCCTCACGATGCCGCTGCTGATGCCGCCCAGGCGCCGTCCGCGAGCGCGGCCTACCGGCTCCACGGTGAAGCGCGGCGATGTCGGCGCCTCTACGGCTACCTGAAGAGCCCAGGTGCAGCCGCGATAGGTGCAGACAATTCGCGTGCTATCGTCGTTGGCCTCGTAGCGCGCCTTTCCGCCTTCGGTTGCTGGCTTGTGGCGCTCCGCTGGCATGCCCCAGCAGTGCTCTTGCCAGGCCTCGAATAGCGATGCGAGGCGCTGTGACGCTGACTTCGCTTGCCACGCTGCCTCTGCTGCTGCCCGGTCGGCCGCTGCCAGGGCGTCGAAGTAGGCGCTGCCGGTTAGGGGTTCGGGGGTCGTGGTCATTAGGCCACCCCAGCAAGCGCACGGGCGGCGGCACCGCGACGGACGTTCTCTAGATGGGTCACCGGCTCCAGGTGTGAGGGATTCACGCATCCTCGGTTCCGGCAGAGGTGATCCAATTCGAGGCCGTCAGGTATCGGGCCAACAAAGAACTCGTAAGAGGCCCGATGCGCCATTTGCGGATTACGCGTGCCAGGAATGTTGACGTGCCCATAGCCGAGGGGGTGAATGACGCCAGTCCAGGGCCAGCAGCCGAAGAGGCCAGCGCTTCGATTTGTGTGCAGGTCTAGCTTCACGGACAGCGACTCGCCCTTGAGGATGATGCTGGCGTCTCCGTGGCGGTAGAGACGCATGTAGTGCTTCCGGCAGAGTTTTGTGTTGCCCCGTCGATTTGGACAACCGTCCAAGCTGCATGACTGCTGTTGAGTCGCTACACTAAGCATGAAGGTTTCTCCTGAAGACGCCCGGTGCTTTCGCAGGCCGCCGGGCGTCTTCGTGTCTAGTCCGCTACCTGCGGGGTCCGGGTTGATGCGGCCTCACCTGAAGCCGCGGCGGGGCCCAATGAGTTCGGCGCGCATGACCTGCGTCCCCTTCGGAACGTCAAAGCCAAGCGATACGCGGTCGCCCTGGACGCCCAGAACGACGACGCGGATGCCGCCCTGTATCCAGACTTCCTGTTGAGGTTTGCGACTGAGGACCAGCATCTAGGTGGCCTCCGTAACAGGTGAAACGGATGGCATGTTACCGCGTTCTACCGTCATGGTGGTTTCTCTACCTCGCGTCGGCAAAGAAAAAGCCTCGATCCCGGCCTGCCTCAACAGGTCCGATAGGGAGCAGCCGCGTCCGTCCGCGATGCGCTGTAACGCGCCCTTCTGGGCCGGGCTCATGCGGACGCCGATGCGTTCAGTTAGGTCGTGTTCCGTTGTTTCTACCGTCATGGTAGTTAGAGCATACACCAACGTCGAACGTTGTCAACGGTGTTAGGCTACATTTCTTTTGTGGCAAAGCGTTCCCTCGGAAGTCTCGTCCGTGACCGGCGCAAACAACTCGGTTTGCTCCAGAAAGACATTGCGCCGCGGGTTCATATGACGCGGGAGACCTACTCCCAAATGGAGACCGGCCGCCGTAAAGAACCGGTGACGCCACAACAGGCAATCGCTCTCAGCGCTCTCCTGGGCCTCTCCATGTTTGAGATCGTCAGCGCGATGGGCTTCCCGTTGCTTTTCGACGGAGTGGACGACGAAGGGGCCGGGGTTCTTCTGGAAGCCTACCTAGATGTGTCAGACGAGCGGCGTCAAATAGCCCAACTAGCACTTGGGCTAGGCCCGGAGCATAGCGGCGATCCACGCCTAGAATCACTCCGTCGTCTAGCGGGAATGGATCGTCAGGATCGTCGGGGAAGTCTAGAATGACGCGCATGAACAAGCCTCGAACGCGCATTCTACTCGCCTTCGCGCTCTTCGCAAGCGTCATTGTCGCGGGATGCGGTGGGAGCTCATCGCCGGTTTCCGTGATGCCTGCCGCCAAGATGGTCGAAGCCCTCAAGACACAGGGTCTCCCCATCGCCGGAAGCGTCGCCTATACCGCGGCAGACGATCCTAACAAACTGCTTGGCCGTCCGAATCAGTACATCAGTAAGGGCAACTTTCAAGACTCACGACTCAAGACTGCGGAAGACTTCGATACGAGCGGAGGCGGGAGCGTAGAAGTCTTCGCGTCTCCAGACGATGCGCAGCGGCGAGCTACCTACCTCGATGGCATCGGTAAGGCCATTCCGTTTCTCCTGGAGTACGAGTATGTCCAGGGCTCCGTTCTCCTGCGCCTGTCTAGCGACCTCACCCCAGACCAAGCGCGACAGTACCAAGATGCGCTGAAGGCGGTTGTGAAATGAACGCCCCAGCCGCCTCGGTCGTCTACGAATACGCAACCGACAATTCGAAGAAGGTTCAGGACATCGCGGACTGGTGTAGCAAGCGCTCGTCAGCGGGCTGGGACTTCGTGCAGGCGTTCGCTGACCAGGACCGCTACATCTGCATCTTCCGGCGCCCCAAGCGCTGACACCGCGCCCTTTAGCGCTCGCACCGCCCTCCCCTATGCTGCCCCTGGCGTGGCGGTTCACAGAACCTCGGCCAGGGCGTTGCCGCCGCTCACGCGCTACAATCCCCTGCGTGATCGCCGCCATCGCATTCGTCTTCAGTTTGTACGTGCTTGGTGTTGGCGTGTGGTGGCTCAACCGCCGGTAAGCCCTAGCGCACAAAGAAGCCCGGACCTTCGCCCGGGCTCCGTCATCTCACTGAGGTACCTAGCGCTTGGACGACCGCAGCGACGCCAGCAGGTTTGCCACCGGCTGAGTCTGGCTGGCGGCCCAGGTAGACCCGGCGGCGAACACCGCGGCCGCCACCCCTACGACGATCAGCACGGTTTGCGGGATGACGTCCTTTGGGTAGGCCAGGAGCGCCACGTTGGCCGCTGACGCCATGCCGGCCGCGAGAGACAGGTAACGAATCATCGATATTCCTCCAAAGCTAGGCCCCAGGTAGGGCAATCTAGTCGCCTGCCTCCAGCGTCCAGTACGCCGCGGCCATGTTGTGCGCCGGGTCAGTCTGCGGCGCCTTGCGCAACCACCACCACGTATCGCCGAAGAGCTTCGCGACCCGGCCGGGGAACTGCCCCTCGAAGTCACCGATAGCTACGACGGCCAGGCCGTTGGCGTTGCGCGCGATGATCTGGTTGCCTTCGACAGCCCAGCCGTTAGGTAGTTGTACGGGCGTAGGCACGTCGGCCACCTCCATAGCGTTCATATCGAAACTCGGTTCGTCGTAGCACTGGTCGGCGTACTGCCAGACAATCGACAGCGTCCCGCCGAATGCCGGGAACTGAGTGAAGTCTGGCAGAAAGCCTTTCGGCGGCAGGTTCTTATAGGGGTAGGTCGCCGACCAGCCGTTGTCCCCAGCGAAGGCCATCGACCCGCCCGTAAGGCGCTCCCACTCGCTCGGGCTGCTGTAGATGCCCCAGTAGCGGCCCTCGGCGAGCAGCACGTCTTTGCACTCCTGAATCCGTTGGACGGTCTGGCCCCAACCCCCAGGCATCCCATTGCCGTACTCCACGTCGATGGAGACAGGCAGGCCGAATCCGGCAGCGCGCTTCATTCGCTCCACGTCATCCGGTTCCCAGTAGGGGAACTTGTAGGCGAAGGGGGCAGTGAGACCGGCAGCGAGGGAGTTGTCCCGCTGGACTGCGGCAAAGGGCATCCCGGCTTCGAGGCCGATGATGTTGAAGCGGACGGCATGATTGTCGTAGAGGCTCCGGAAGCGAGCCACACTGACCGCGCCGTCGTAGTTGTCGGTGTCGATGCCGTTCAGTAGGACGGTCACGGCAGCGCCTCGATCTTCGTCACCGGGTGCAACTCAACGCCGTTAGGTGCGACGCCGGTTTGGCCATGCAGAAAGTCTGTGAACAGGACGCCAGTAACGCGTACGTTCTTGGGGCAGGACTTGAACGACGGCGAAGGCTGCCCACAGAGCGCAACGAAGTCGGCCCGCGCCTTGGTTATCTCCGCTAGAACGCGTGACCCCCTGGCGCAGGCCGGGTTGGGGAACTCAACGATCATCACCTTGCCCTGCGCGTCGGCAATGACCGCATGAATGTCCGAATCTGCCTCAAGTTTGAACCCGGTCAGCCGTCCTTCGACCGTATAGGAATCCATCTCCACCGATAGCCTGCTCTTCTGGTTCTTGGGTGCTTTGACGAATCTCGATAGCTTAACGATGGTCGCCAGGACAGGCGTCAGGTTGACCTTTGCGGCATCTGCGTCCGTCAACGTCTTCACCGGCCAGCGCTCGATGCCACAGGAAACGCGTACGGCGCCTAGGTCTTCCGGGACGGCGGTAACTACCGCCTCGTTGTCTTCGGGCGCGACAACGCTGCTAGAGCCGCCGCACGCGGCCAGGAGCAGAGCTACGACGAGGCCGAGCAGGAGTCTCATCCGCGCTTCCCTCGCTCCCAGGGGAATGTAATCGCGCCGGCCTCATGGAAGATGTAGACGAGGGCAGCGGCACAGAAGGCCACGATCGCCACGACTACGGCGATCACGCGGGCACCTCGTCCTCTAGCGGCAGAATGATCGTGACGTTCTCGTCGTCCAGGTGGGCGTCGACCGGCAGCGTGTACAGCAGAGCCCGCAGCAAAGGCCATTCGTCACGGATGAAACGCTCGGCCTCGCCGTCAATGTCGAAGGTCAGTACGAGGATCATGGGAACACCGTCGTAGCCTTCGTCGTGCCATCCGAGAACCCTACGGTGGTAACGATCAGCTTTACCGTAGCCACGACGGGAGGCGGCGGAGGAGGAGGCGGTGGCGGTGGCGGCGGTGTGACGACCGGCTTGTAAGTCGCCTTCCAGCAACCCAGGCCATTCACCGCGAGAGGCTGAATCTTGTAGGTGGCTGTCGGTGTCACGAAGTCCACGGCCTGCCAGGCACACATGTCGGCGTTCTCCATGCCGTTCGTACCTACCCAGCCAGAGCCGGGCACGGGGTCTGCGCGCCACTCGCCGTATTCGTGATACCAGACCATCTGCAGGCCCTGGAGAGGTACGCCGGGGTTACAGCCATTACAGCTCGCGTCATCGAGCACCGAGTAGTAGTTGCCTTGCGGCGTCACGGAGTGGAAGCCACAGAAGGCGGTGCAGGAGGCCGAGCCTCCCATCGTCACACGCGAGCCTACCGGGAAGATCAGCGACAGCAGCGTATAACCGTCCTGGTGGATGCCGTGCTGCGCCATGAAGGCATCTACCCACGGCTCGATCTGGGAGTCATCGACGGTAGGCCCGAAGGGGTAGACCGGCACCTGAATTGAGCCCTGGAAGGTGCCGTTGCTCCGGTCCTTCTGGTCGGGACTCATATAGCCGCCGTTCTCGACTACTGCCTTACTGAAGGCGTCGAAGGCGTTAGGGTCCGTCTGCGGTGCCCCGAGGTATACGTTTACAACTTTGGCGCGGCCGTCGATAAGGTGGCCGCCGTGATAGATCTGTGGCACCGGGGCGAAGGTAGCGGGCCCCTGCGAGAGCAGTTCATGCACCGCCGGCGTGGCCGCAATTTGCATTACGCCGGGAAACTTGCCCACCGCATTGACGAGGTGCTGAGCCGCCGATGGCGCGAGTTCTACCGGCGTGCCGTCGCAGTTGAAACAGGGTGCTGTGTTCACCATCGATTGATCCCCCTGATGACGTAGCCGAAGACGCCGGCCGCGACGACCGACACGGCGAGGATTAGAAGCGTTAGAGCGTCCATCAGCTACTCCTTGCGCGTGACGAAGTTGACGGGAACGATGACTCCCTGTAGCACGATGCCGAAAGCGATCAGTCCCCATCCGATTTCGTCTAGGTTGTAGTCCTTGCTTGGCGTCACCACATGGAAGCCGAGCAGGAAGAACAGCAGCCCTGCCAATACCAGAAACAATGCTCCGAGACTCATGGTTGTTTCCCTTTCCTTTACTCGTTTTGGTCGTCGTCTATGCGTTCGTGACGTTCGTTGATCCGATGAATCTCGGCGTAGAGGTCGGTATTCAAGACGTGCTTATTTAGCCAAAGCCAAGCGACGACCACGGCGCGAAAGCCCTTCGGCGTCGCGGAGCCAACGAGCAGGCATAGGCCGATGATCGAGGCGGCGAGGGTCACGTATGCCTGCAGGTCCATTAGGGCACCACCTCGAAGACGTCCGAGAGCACGTTGACGCGCTGAATATCGGAGCTATTTGTGCCCATGATCGTCAGGTTTATGTAGAGCCGCCAGCGGCCGGTGGCGACTCCCGGCGGCAGCGTCCTGATCGCTGGCTCTGTGCTGCACCCTGGCGCCAGCGGGGACGTAAGCACCAGCGAAACGGGAGCCACCGCAACGACATTGATCGCGGTGGTGCGGTCCTTGTCTTGCTCGACGAAGCCGATCACTGTGGACGTCTGAAGCGGCTGCGAGCCGTTGTTGCAGATGCCGGCCTGAATCGTGATGCTCTGCCCGGCGTGGTAGGGGCCCGGAGTGAGCAGCCGTAGAGGGCTCACGCTGACCGGGGAGAAGCCGCCGCCGCCCTGCTGCTGATGCACGGTGCAATAGCCCGCAGCCACAACGACAATCAGCATGAGGGCTATTGCCGGTATCCACTCACTGAAGCGAGGCCCGAAGGGTTTCACGGTCATGCGGCGCACACCTCGCGCAGCCGGCGCCGTAGCTGCACCACCCGGCTCTCGGTGTAGCCCAACGCCCCCGCCGCCTCACGTGGCCTTAGCCCGTGGGCCATCAGCGCAAACGCCTGGCGTTGCCGTGGCGTGAATTGGCGCAGCTCTCGCGCCGCGTCCATGAGTTCGTCTGAGGGATACTCCGGCGCCGCGTTGGCAGCCTCGATGTAGGCCCAGGCTTCGTCGGTGGCGGTACGTTCGTTGATGTAGGCCGACACGGGCGTCTTCGCACGGCTGTAGTGGGTGACGGCACGGAAGGCGCTGACCCCCATGTTGCGCAGCGCCTGCTTGTTCACCGGCTGGCCCTTGCGTTCCGTCAGCCATTCGCGGAGACGCACTTCCTGGCACGCGTCTTCCTGCCAGAAGGGCGGGACGCCCAGGTTGCGCAGCATGGTCAGAACGTAATGGTCGGGGTACAAAGAAAACGCCTCTCGCTACCCTGTAGGCGGCCGAGAGGCGGGCTACGTTGTCGTGGCTAAGGCGGGCGGGCTCCGAAGAGGCGGCCCTATTTCTGCGTTGAGTTTACCTTATGAGTCAGGTTGTAGCGCTTCTCCAGCTTCTGCAGCACCGCGATAGCTTGCAGCAACGCCCGGTGCGCCTCGCGCGCGAGCTCACGGTCGGCATCGGTGGTCATGCGCTCACGTCTGCGATGAGGTCGGCGGCATAGCAGTAATAGGTGTTGCCGTTGGCCAGCCCGCCGAACTCAGCCCGATACACCTTGTCGCTTGACAGAGTGATGGCGCTGGAGCGCTGGCGGTCCGGCGTGGTGCTGCTGCTGGTCACATCTGAGCCTGTGACCGCAACGCTGTCGGTAACGTTGTAGAGGCGAGCATGGCCCGTCCCGCCGCTAGTCGTGGCGATAATCGCCTCGAAGTAGTAGGCAGTCGTGGCCCCGTCTTTGGCAACATCATGCTCTCTGGTGACCACGCCGAACGGCATATACGTGGCCGTGGCCCCAGTATTGAGATTTACCGCCAGGGCGAAGTTCAGCACCCCCATTGCGGTAGGCGTGCCCGCGGGCGTCTCGCGCATATTGATCAAGTCACCCGCCGTGAAGTTATCCGTCCCAGTGCCGTTCGCCGCCACGCCGGCGACGCCGCTAATCTGAGCCGTTATCCCGGAGTCCGCACCGTTCTTCCGTGGCGCGAACGTGTAGCTTTTGGCGTTGCCTGGAGACGATTCCGTGCGCACGTCGAGACGAGTTATCTGGATGTCGCCGGGGCAACGGCGCTGCACGGCCGACTCAGTAGCGTTCCACTGAATATTGTTTTGCGTGTCTTGCCCGACGAGGCCATAGGTCTCAGCGCCTGTGACAATCCCACCGCCGTTGTCGGCCCCGCCCCAAGCGAAAAGACCTGCTGAGGTGGGCACGAGGCAGATGCCGCAGTTCATCGCGCGGGTAGCTGTTGCCGTATTATCGGCCTTGACCTTGAAGCTGAAATAGTCCCCTGCAGAAAATGCCACAGATAGGCCGGTTGCACTGCCTGCCTTGTTGGTGCCGCTGATGTTCAGGGCCGTTCCCGCGACCTCGGAGCCGTTCTGCGTCAGGATCAAGTCCCAGGAGTGACCGACACCAGGCGCAGTCGCCATCGATACTTCAAAATCAGTCAACGTCCCAGCAAAAGGCACGGTATTACGGTAGTTCTCCGTCTCAGTCCCTGAAATGTTAGCTCCGTTCAGGCCATAGAACGGGGCGAGGAATTGGGGCGCGGCGGAGATTTGGTTAACCGCGGCACCGCCAAAGTAAATAAAGTTGTCAGTCGTCGTAGGGATGAAGCTTAGCCAGAGGTCGGCGACTGGCGTTCCGGGAGAACCTGCCGAAATCGTCTTGATTGTAATCAGGTCGCCGCGCGCGACGGTTACGGGTGCGGTTAGGCTCCCGCTGGCCGACAAGCCAGAGATCGTCAGGTCCAGGACCAGGCTGGCGACGCCATTTATCGAAAGCTGGAAACGGTAAGAATTGCCCAGCCCTGGCGCGGCCGAGAGGTTAATCTTGATCGAATTGAAGCTACCGGCCGCCGCGATAGGGGCCTGTTCGAGGCTCTCGGTGCCGTTGACCTGCGCGGTCGTACCGCCGCCGATACCGAGAAAGTTAGTGCCGGTGGCGAGCGTCGCATAGACGGGAATCCATTGCGTACTCATGGTGTGTAGCTCTGACCCGACTGGTTAGAGCCGAAGCTCAGATAGGAGCGAACGTGAGCCACGCCGCTACCACCTGCGATTGTCACCGTGGTTACAACGCCGCTGTCTGCCGCTATCACGCCCGCGCCGACGAAGTTCATTGTCGAGCGCTGGGTAAGAGGCGTGCCCTCGTCTTCCACGGTGGCGTAGGCGGCACCACCGGACGGCACAGCGAAGGGGTGCCACCTGGAATCAGACGTCTTAAACATCAAGACGTCGTCATCGGCTGGCGTGTCGGCTGGGTCGGTGTCCATGTGGGTCGGTGAAATGATGCCGTGCGCTATCCCAGAGGCCGGCATCCACTGGGGAGTTAGCCCGGAGGCGATAACCTGCAAAACATAGCCGGAGGGGGCGGCGGTGGTGGAGAGTTCCGGAATATTATCGAAGGCATGGTGGTGCGTGCCGACTAATCTAGGCGCGCTCATGTGCAGGCCGCCCGCAGATTAGACGCAGGCGTATGGCCGCCGCTGACGGTACTGGTCACACCCTGTGTAAGCACACTGGAATACTGCGCGGAATAGAAGTAGTAGTAGGCCGCCATCCGGAAATAATAAGTAACGGTTAAGCCATCGGGTGGCCCTCCCGGCCCTTCAGGTGGGGGCACAGGCTCCAGGCACCGGGCTGCGTTGTAATGCGCTGTCGGAGTGTTGGTGTTGGTCTCGTATATGCTACCTAGGTTTATGGTGCCGTAGACCGTAGCGAAGTTGTCAAGAGAGATCTCAATACTCTGAGCATAGAAGGGCTCCCCAAACATTGAACTATCAGGCAGGGTCCATGAGAAGTCGATCTGGTACTCGCCATTGCTCAAATCGGTATAGCCAAGATTGGTGAAGTTAGTGTGGTGCGTCGCCATCAGAAACTCACCGTAATTGAGACGCTGTAATCGATGGTTGTGTCGGCATAATGCGACTCGATTCGCATGTAATAAGTCGTACCGGGAACGAGGCCGGTCACCATCTGCGAATGGGTCGCGGTTGAGTACTGGGTCTGCGTGGCGAAGGTCGCGACGGTGTCGACGTCCAGCACGTAGGTCGGTTCGCCGGTGCCGTCCACGCCGGCATCCCACTCGACGAGGAAGTTGCCAGAACAGGTCATGTCCGGCGGTGGAGTCGCGCCGTCCTTAATATCAGCCGACGGGTAGGCGCAACAGGGTTGGTAGTTGCCAGTGGGCACGCGCGGGTCCGGCAAAGGCGGCGGCGGCTGATCCGGCGCTCCGCCACCCGCCGGTGGGGTGTCGCCGGGCGTCGGCGGCGTCGGCGGGTTGTCGTCCTTCTTCGGTGGGTCGCGCGGCGGCGTTGGCGGCGGTGGGATCGGCACCGCATTAGGCAGTGATGGGATGACGATTGGCACGTCAGGCGCCGTCACTGTGAACGCCACATCGCGCACGCCTGAACCGCCAGAGGCCGAGTCACGGCGCTTGACCACGAGGAAGTCCTGATCGACGTCCCTGTAGGTCGTGCGTCCGTTGTCCAAGCGCACCACGCCGCGGAACTGGACCCGCACGCGGTCGCCGGGTAGAGCGTCGATCTGGTTGCCGTTGGCAATAAGGCTGGCGAAGGAGATGACCTCGGACTTGCGCTTGATTAATTCGCCGGCGGTGACGGCAAAGAGAGCGTTGGCTGCGGCCTGGCGCGTGCCGGAGTTGTTCGACGGGTTCTTCACGTCAGACCGCACGTAGGGCATCTCGATCAGGTTGTTGGCCGTAACCGAGTCGGCGTCCTGCAGGTAGTAGTACGAGCTCGAGTCCGGGTTGGTGCCCACCTGGACGGCGTAAGGCGCGGCCGTCGTCGCGTATTGGAGTGTGAGCGGCTTGCCGTCCCAATCGGCGCCAACCGGGATGATTCGGTTAGCCACATCCTTGCCGTCATAGCCGATCGTCGGCGTGCCCGCGACAACGCCCATGCCGTTAGCTGCGGCGCCGTCGAGTTCCGGCCCGGCTTGTTCGACGTTGACGAACCGGAACCCGGAGTCGGGTACGTTGTCCTGCGAGACGAGCTCGAAGCCGTCCTCGTTAAAGGTCTCCCGGATGTTGTAGCGCGCGAGGTCGATGGCGCTGAGCAGGGCCGCTAGCTTTGACTCGTCGTTGAAGGTGACGATGGGCTTGCGCGTTGCCGCGCCGGCCGGGACCGTCACCGCCTCGCCCGTCAGCGTGTTAGCGATCGAGCCGATGTCCGCGCCGGTGAAGGCGAGGCCCTGGTGAGTAGACTGCCGTGCGAGGTCGTAGAGGCGGCTCATGCCCGTTAGCGCGACGACTGCCGTCCCGTCCGCTGCGACACGGTAGGTGTGATCCAGGACGATGCCTCGGCGCAGCAGGTAGCCGGCGCGACCCTCTTCCATGATCGAGACACGCCAGCGGGATTTGATTTGCTTCGCGAGCGGCTCCGGCGCCGGGAACGATACGGCCCACGAGCCGGCGGCGTTTAGCTCGCGGTTGATCTCATAATCAGCCAGGGCGACGATGGGCAACTCGACCTCGGCTAGCGCCGGCGTCTCGATGATGATCTGTGCTCGGGGCATCTAATCCCAAGCCTCGGCGAAGTCGAAGACGATTGCCGCCCCGTTAGCGCCGGCAATCGTGACGCTGTTGGGCCCGGGGGCCATAACCATCAGGCCAACCTGGTCGGCGGCGCGAATGAAGTTAGCCGAGCCGTCCGCCCAGGTTGCACCGCTATTACTAGAGAACTGCACCGTATTGCGGCCGGCATCGAAGCGCAGCCAGTCGCTCGAGGCAGCACCGACGCGCGACGAGGCGAGGACATAGCCGGTGGTCGTGTTGGTGATCACAAGGCCGTTGAAGGTGTTCTTAACCGTGATGATGGCGTTCTTGACCGGCGTCGAGCCGGGGTTAGTGACGGTGATCGTCTGAGGGTTGCTCCCTAGCGTAAACTCGCCGGCCGCGCCGATCGGGTCGCCATACCAGTCGGAGAAGCGCTCAAACGTGACGAATACCGGCTGCACCACCGACGCGTCCTCAACCGTGAACGAGAGCGACGGCATCGCGGCGAGGCGCGCCCAGGCCCAACGCAGGCCAGAAGCGGGCGCTACCTGGGTCCAGATGCGCCCGCGGCCGTAGGTCTGCATCGCCTTAAAGCGGTCGACGTCGGCGTTGATCCCACTGGCTGCGCCAACATCCAGGAAGCGCACCACCTCGACGCCGTTGGCCTTGATCGCAGCGCCCCCACCCATCTGGTCGAACCCGTAGTTCGCGCCCGTCAGCGGCACCATGGAGTACAGGAGCGGCTGTTCCTGTTGGTATTCGTAGCGGTGGGTGGGGAAGACGCCGGATGCGGTGGCAACGATGCCCGACGCGGGCGTCATCTTGCCGTTATCGAACATGAAGAGGTAACGCAGGACTGCGGAGGTCACTGGTAGACCCCGCGGCGGCGTAGCTGGCCGGCGACACCGAAGGCGAGGTCGCCGAGGGCGCTGTTTACGTCCTGCTGGCGGTTGTTGTTGACGATGGTCAGAGGGCCGCTGACACCGATAGAGAGGCCTCCCGAGCCACTCCCGCCGCCTACGCCGCTGCTGCCGGCCCCGCTGATGCTCGCTGGCCGCTGCGATAGGTAACTGGGCAGGACGTAGCCGGGCAGGCTGGGGATGACGAGCTCCGGGCCGCGTTCACCGACGATGTAGGGCACGCCGGACGCGATGGGTCCACCGGAGGCGCGGGCTGCTGGCTTCGGCGCTGCCGGCGTTGGCGCGCCTAGGGCCTTAGTCGCGGCGTTGAGGCCTGCGGCTAGTGCCATGCTCGCGTCGTGCGCCGCCGTGAAGCCGGGGATAACCGACAACTTGATGCTCGAATCCATCTTCAGCAGTGCCGTCGACTGGTTCAGCTCGTCTTTGATCAGTTGGCCCGCTACCTTATCGCGCTCCTTGTCGGTGAGCAGCAGCTTGTTAGCGACCTCGCCCGACGCCTTGAGGATGCCGACGTGGTCTAACTCGGCCTTGATGCTCGCGTTGATGGCGTCGAGTTGGCGCTGTGCGGCGGCGTGCGCCGTGCCGGTGGTGGTATCAACGCGCGCCTGCTGCTGCGCCTGCTGGAGGTTGAGCGCGGCCATCTGCTGCGTGTTCTGGCCCAGGACGCTGCCTAGCGCCGTCTGTGTTAGCTTGAGCGCCTCTGTGGTGAGCTTCTCGCTAAAGTCGACGAAGGCGGACTGCCCCATCTTGAGCGACTCGACCATGCCATCGACGGCCTTTTGCTGCTGGAAGTAGGCGTCCGCCGCGGCGTCGGCGTGAGTGCGTACCGAGGCCAGGACCTCAAGGTGCGCGGCATAGGCCGGCGTCAGCTTTAGGTCGATGGCCTCGGCATAGCTAATCGTCCCGTCCTTGAGGGCCGCTTGAACTGCCTGCAGGTGTGCTTCGGCTTCGGCTACGGCGGCAGCGGCAGCGCGTTTGGCGTCCGCTTCGGCCTTGGTCCGCGCCTTCTCGGCTTCAGACTCAGCCTTCTTACGCGCCTCTTCGGCCAGCGCGTCAGCCTTGAGCTTCGCGTTGAGGGCCGCAGAGGCGGAAGCGGCCTCTCCTGGAGAGAGAGAGAGAGGCGAACCCCCCTCTCGATTTATACGATCCTGATTGGCCCTTTCACTAGCGTTATTTAACTCGGCTGCCGACACCTGCGTGCCCTCGAAGCCGCTGCCGCCACCGCCGAAAGGACCTTTGAGCCAGTCCGGTATGAGGTTCCCTAGGCCCTCCAGTCCGTGGACGGCAAAGTTGATGTCAACCGTGCCCACGTGGGCGATGAATTCCAGCGCACTTTCAAGATCAGTCAGCAACGACAGCACCGGAGGCAGCGCCTTGACCTCAAGAATCTCCATCGAGGTCTTGATGTCGGTCATCTTCTCGTTGTAGGCGATGGCTGCGCCGGTAACGTCCGTCCCCAACGCATCGGCCAGACGCTGTGACTGCGCTGTCGCCTTCTCGGCAACCTGGGCGTAATTCGCCACCAGCGGCGCGATGCTGGCCCACGAACGGCCGAAGACCTCCTGACCGAGCTGCGTGCGCTTGGCTTCGTCGGTCATCGCGACGAGCTTTGGAATGATGTCTTCCATCGCCGCGCCGCCGGTCAGCAGGTTGCCGCTGGCGTCCTTAATCGAGCCGCCGAGAAGGTCATAGACGGCGGCGGACTTACCGACGAGCGGGTTGCCCGCCTCGATTGACGTGTTGATGCTGACGATCTCGGTGCTGAGCAGGCGCGAAACCATAGTCAACGAGCCAGCACTACCGCCTACGTCGCCGAGGGCCTTCGACCAGAAGTCAACGCGCTCGGTGCTGAGTCCTGTGACCGCAGAGAGCTGCATGATTTCGGTCTCAAGCCGCCCGCCGGCCATGCCGAGTTCCACAAGCGCGCCGGCGGCAATGGCCGCGGCGCCGGCGATGCCCAGCAACCCCATCTCGCCGCCGGAGGAACCGATAAGGCTTGTTGCCGTGTGGCCGAGGTTGCCCAGGCCACCGTCGACCTGGCCTAGCGTGCCGGAGAGGGCGCTGAGCAGGCCCTGTGCTTCGGAGGCGCCACCACCGACGCCCTTGAGGCCCGTGGCGGCCTTGCCGGCGCTGCCTTCTACGCCACCAAGGGCGCTCTGCAGGCCGCTTGAGGCGGTGTTGGCGGCGGCCAGCGCCTCGGCAAAGCCGGCCTTGAGTTCCGAAGCGTCGAGGCTGAGCCGGACGAATAGGGCCGCTAGTTCTTCGTTCATCGTGTCGGTCGCAGGTCAACGCCGCCAAGGGCCACGTTGAGCATCGCCACGAACGAAACGGTCTGATCGACGCTCATCGGCTCGGGCGGGATCTCGGGGCGCCGGCGCGGCATGAAGTCCTGCGGCGAGTAGGGCTCGCTGCGCTGTTTGGGGTCGCGGTTGACGTTAGCGATAACCGATGCCACGATGCCCGACCTCAAGTCTTCGTTCTCTTCGAGCATCAGTTGGTCCTCAACCCAGACCATCAGCAGCCGGTGGACTCGCCGCGGCGTCAGGCGGCCGGCCTCCACCATGCCGAGATGTAGCCGCTGGACTGCTATATCCCAGAGTTCTTCGGCTGTGGCACTGCGGGAGCCGCTTCGGCCAAAGGGGATTCGTCTTCTTTGGCCTCCGGCATCGAAAATTTGAACAGTTCGATAAGGGCCAATGTCAGCGGGATCAGGTTGCTTGCCCCGATCATCGCGCCGACTTCACGCTCCAACAGGCTCTCGTCCTCATGCACGAGGCAGGTCCAGAGCAAGGTCAGGAAGTGGGCAGAGGAGAGTTTCTTCAGGTCGATGCCGTCTCGGAGGATCGACTGCCCGGTCATGTTCTCGAAGGCGATCAATGCGTTGAGGTCCATGCGCAGGGTGCGCTCTTTGTCGAGCATCACCTTGGCGGTCGGGATTAGGGGCGTGGTTGACATCGGAGTCCCTTTCTTGGCGAGCTTGCGGCGAGCCTCGCGGTTCATCGCGCTAAGCTAATGTCGGGCGACCGGCCACCTTGATCGCGACCTTGGCGCTGAGCACGTTGTCCACCGGCGCGCCGATGTCGAAGCTCTTGACGTAGCCGGGGAAGGTCCAGGCGATACCGGATGCGGTTGAGTCGTCAGGGAAGGTGATCTGGAAGTTGTGATTCTTCGCCGAGCCGTCTTCCATGTAGCGACTGAGGACACCGGAGGCGGCCGAATGGCTCGCGTTGGTCGGCACGAAGTTGATGTCGAAGGTGACATCTCCACCATTCTTGAGGCCGGGGATATATTCGTGGAAGCCCTGAGAGCCGTCGTGAGTCGTGACGTCGATGTCGTCGGTTGTGAAGGTTGGGCCAGCGATCGACTTGAGCTGCGCGATCGTCGTGAAAGTCTCGGTAGGCGTGCCGCCATTGCCGATCTTGACGAAGGTGCCCTGGGCGAAGATTGCGGGGCTAGTCATCGGTGGTCTCCCTCGGGCAAAGAAAAAAGGCCGCCCCCTTTCGGGAAGCGGCCCCATGCTTAGCTATGAGCCTGTTGATTATTCGGTTGTTGCGCGCATTATAGCGCTTCCGCCGTTGCGGCTATACGGCGACGGCCTCGCGCTCCTGCACCGGCGCCTGCGCGGCGACCTCCCGGAGCAACGTATCGAAGCGCGCCGCGACGCTATCCCATGAGAAGCGGGGTTCTGTCGCACGCGCCAGCGCCAGGCGCCCGTACTCCCGACGCAGGTCTGCATCGCGATAGAGCGCGTCCATCTCGCCGATGAAGGCGTCCTGGTCCACAATGCCGCCGATGGTCGTCAGCATATTCTCGTGTGCCTGCCGCGCTCCTACCGGCGCATAGCGCACCGCGCCGCGGGGCCACTCGCCCAGCGCCGCCCAGTCCGGCACCAACTGCGGCACGCCGCAGGCCATGCCCTCGTGAGTCGTCAGGCCCCAACCCTCGCCCATCGTCGTCGACACCTGAACGTCGATCGCGTTGTAGACGTAAGGCATTACGTCCTCTGGCAGCCCGCTCATGCTGGTCTCGGCTGGGTTGGAGAAAATCAACCGCTCTTTGATGCCCAGGTAGCGCGCCAGCGAGACGAGGTCCCAGCCGATGTCTCTACGGGCACAGTGCAGGAGCAGGCGCACATTTGCGGGGATCTCGTGCTGCTCCACCCAGCGCGCGAAGAGCATCATCGTCAGGTCGAGGCGCTTGCGCTGCTGGTTGCGGTTGACGTTGCCGACGATGAACACGTCGTCTGGCAGCTTCTCGTCTAGCCCCAGGGCCGCCAGCGCTTCGCCGCGCTCGAGTGGGCGGTACATCTGCGCATCGACGCCGTGAGGCACGATCTCAGCCGGCCCCGTGTATCCGGCCTTGCGCGCCTCGTCCAGGCCGAACTGCGTGTAGAAGACGGCCTTCGTCAACTTGTTGAGCACGGCCATCGCCTCGAGCGGCTGGTTAGGCGCATCGACCGGCATGTACGCGACGAGCGGAACGTCCGTCTTGAACTGCATGAAGCCGGCGACGATCCAGGGGTCGTTAAGAATCAGCACCACGTCGGGCGAAACCCCTGCGACGATCTCCTCGAAGCGCCCGAGGCCGTACATGTCGCCGCCGAGGCTAGCGGGGTAGATCGGATATGGCAGCTTGTGAGGGTCGCCGGAGTAGTTGATTCCGATAACGCCGACCGCCCAGTCGGGTCGCAGGCGCGCGAGCACGTTCTCGGTCACACGCGCGAAGCCGGTCGGTGCCGTGGGCGAGTCGCCAGCCCATAACAAGCGCGGCTTAGCCACGAGGCCGTTCCAGCCAGAGCATCGCCAGGTCCTCGCTCATGTTTGCAAGCGCGTCGACACTGGACGGCACGATGCGCGAGGCAGGGTCGATTACCGCGAGCGGGTAGCCGGCGGCCTCGATAGTCCGCGCGAAGCCAGCCGCGTCCTTGTAGCGGCTCGGGCTGTACTCCAGCACCACGATCGGGTTATGCCGTAGCGTCTGCTGCATACCTTCCCAGATCTCCGGCTCCGCTCCCTCCGCGTCGATCTTGATCAGGTCCACGCGGTCCCAGCTCGCGACCATCGTGTCGATTTTCATGCTGGCGCAGGGGGTTCCTGATGTGGGCCGGCCGTCCATAACAGTCGCACTACCGAAGAAATCCTCCGGGGTGACGAGAGACAATAGTTCGTCATCCGTGTTCCATGCCGCCACCCGGCTAACGCCCCAGTTCCGGCCGGTAGCTTCAAGGGTGCGGCCTAGCAGGTCGACCATAAGCGGACTCGGATCGACGGCCAACACGCGCTCGCCCTTGTGCGCCATGAGCACGGAGTAGTAACCAAAGTTCGCACCGATGTCGACGCAATTCCAGTCCGGCTGGATGCGATTCATGATCGCCAGGGTGATCCACGACTCCCAGTAGCCTGTTGTCACCAGCCAATGCGCGAGGCTCTTATCGCGTTCGTCGACGAAGATCGGCCACTCGCCGTAGACCGTGGCCTTGATGATGGAGCCTTCGGCGGGCTCGCGAGTTGCGGCCCGGGCGCACATGGCTTCGAAGGCGGCGCGATCCATCATGCGATCTGCTCGCCGTGCATAACGCGGAAATCCATCGCCGTCTGGAAGATCTCCGGCTCCGGCTCGCTAAGGTCCGTCTCATTAACCAGCTGGACGCCGCCGATATAAACGCCGTCCGTGGTGCCCATGTAGCCGTCTAGGGCCTGCCTCACCGCGTCGGAGAGCGTCTTGGCCGCGTCGTAGGTCGTGCCCCAGCTCGAGACCTGGATACGCGCAGAGACGAGGCCGGACGGCCCCTGCTGCGTGTGGTCGCGCGGGGCTGAGACCTTGTAGTAGGTGCAGGCCGGCAGCGTTACGCCCTGGGGCAGCTTGTAGGGGTAGGCGCGGCCGCTGGCGGCGCTGAGGACCAGGGAACGGATGGCCTCTTCGATCAGGGCCATCAGCGCGCCGCCGCTTCGATCAGTTGTTTGAGCGCGTCACGGATAGTGTTCTGCGCCTCGCCCTTCTTCTCGTCGAAGGCGGGGCGCAGGTAGGGCTGCGCGGCCATGAAGCGGGTCCCGAATTCCTGATAGGGCGCGTACTCGACGTCGGTGCCGATGTCGGCGTACAAAGAACCGGTGTCCAGTGTTTGCGCGACTGCCACGCCGATGGAGCGACGCAGGTTGCCTGTGAGGACCGGCGCCTTCTCTTTCGCCGAAGCCTCGATAACCAGCGCGCCGGCGAGCAAGGCGTTGGCCATCACCTGCGAAGATACCGCCTCGCCCAATCGAGCCAACTTTGCCGCGAGTTCGGGGCCGCCCGATACCGTCATGCTAACAATCGGCCCGCTCATGTCAGCGCCTTCATCTCGCGGTCAATGCCGAGACAACCATTAGGACAAGGCGCGTCGGGTCCAGCGCATTCGCCGCGTGGATCATTCTCGTCCGGGTGCGGCCACGGGAAGCCGGGGTGTTTTTCGCACGTCCAGCCATCCCAGCATTCAGGGCACGAGCGAGCGTTAGCTGTGAACTCAGTCAGCGTCTTCATGCGAGCGTCACCGCCAGCACGTGCAGCCGCGTCGTGATCTTGTTCCCGTCGTACTCGACGCCCTGTATGTCCCAACCGACATCGTCGACCACGGCGCGCATCGTCTCGACGATCTGCGGGTAGTAGCCGCGCAAGGCGATCTGGTGCGTCGTGACCAGCTGCGTAAACTGCGGGCCGCGCATCTCCTGGGCCAGCACCGGCGCGACGCGGCAGTCTATGAGACCGAGGCCGCTAACCGTGGCCCACGTCTCTACCAACGTACCGAAGCTCGTCCCGCTCGCCGTCGCCTGCTGGATCGCGGCCTTGAAGGGGTAGATGTCGGGCAACTTGGCCAGGAAGCGTGGGTGAGTCAGGGCGCGTTTGCTCACTAGAGGACGCCTCGCTCGAACTGCTTGTAGATGCGCTCGCGTCGCCCAAAGGGTTCGAAGACCCACTCGGCGATGTCGAAGCCGGCACCGTCTTCAACGCCCGAGGCGACCTGCTCACGAAGCGCGGTCGCGTGCGCGCGCAAGGCGAGCGCAACGGCGGGGCCGTCCGTCTGAATGTCGAGTAGCCGGATCTTCTTCTGCACCAGCGCCTCGTTTGAGGCGATCGTGTCCAGGGCCAGCGCCGCGGCCAGGCGAACGTCGGACTCGAGGCCGAGCAGCGTGTTTATCTGGTCGTCTGAGAGGATCGCATGGCGGTAGGTGACTACGATGGCGCCGGCGGCTGCCGGGGCGGTTGCGAAGGTCACGAGGCCAACTTCGGTATCGAGGTCGTAATCCGTCGCCGGGTCCTGCAGCGTGCCGTCGATGTAGACCTTGGCGGTGTCGGTGAGGACCGGGTACTGCTCGACCTGATACTCCAGAGTCGCGCCGTCGCCGGTCGCTACCGAGCGCTCGTACATCGGGAGGTCTGAGGTCAGGACGCGGACTTGTGCAATCGTCATATCAGTAACCGCCTGTCTGATTGTAAGCGCTGCGAGCCAACATCGACCAACGGCGCGCCCGCGGTACGCAGCCGGATCGAGCCGACGTCGACCAGCTTCGTGCCGGCGTCCACCAGCGGCGTAACGAAGGGGCCGCCGGGGAGGTAGAGGTGCGCGTTGGCGTAGAGGCTCGCCGTCACCGTGAGGCTGAGCAGAGCACTAGCACCGCTTGAGATTGCCGAGGTAGCGAGCGTGGCCGGACTAATCAGGGTTGCGCCGGCACCGAGCATGAGACTAGGTTCAGCGTCAATGGCCGCAACTGAGGCCAGCGCCGCGGCTCCACGCAGCGTCAGGAGCGGCACGGGCGCAATCGCAGCGCTCGCCGCCAGAGACGCCTGCGCCGTCGCCAGGCGGATGCCTGCTAGGGCGCTAAGCGCCGTGATCGAGGCCAACGCGGCAGCCGCCGCGACCGTCACGCTACCCGAGGCCGTGAACTGTGCCGAGCCGGCCAGCGCGGCCGCAGCACCGACCGTGAGCAACGCAACAGCCGCCATTGCAGCGTTTCCGGCCATTGCGGCCGTGGCGTTGTATGTGACGGTGGACGGCGCATTGAGAGTCGTCGTCGCTGCCAATGACGCCTGAGCAGTCGAGAGGACTAAGCCGCCTAGCGCGACCAACGACGCGGTGGTGAGTAACGAGGCAGTGTTGCGGAGCGTGACGCCCGCCGCCGGCGTAATCGTCGCCGTACTAGCCAGCAGAGCGGCGCCGCCTACCGTGAGCAGCGCCGCCGCAGAAAGCGCCGCACTCGCGGCCAGCGTCGCCAGGGCGTTGTGAGTGACAGTTGAGGGTGGGTTGAGGGTTGCCGTGGCCGCTAAAGCTGCTAGTGCCGCCAACGTCAGCGAGCCGGCACCGGCGAGTGAGGCGCTGGCGCTAAGGCCCGCGCTGGCGTGGATCTGCCCTGCGAGCGTCCCGTCCGCGCCGAGGGCTGCAGACGCCGCCAGCGCCGCCAGGGCCTTTAGTGTGAGCAACGGCGTAGCCGATAGCGAGGCGCTCCCGGCTAGAGCAGCCGTAGCGTTGTGAGTGGCAAGGGCCAGCGCCGTAAGGACGGTCGTTGTGGCAAGGGCGGACGCAGCGTTGTGAGTGACCGCCCCATCCACAGCGATTGCGGCGGAGCCGGACAGGGCGGCGGTTGCATTATGGGCCACGGCACCGTCAGCAGCCAGCGAGGCCGGGGCCGTGAGAAGGCTCGCGGCCGCGAGGCTCATTTTCGCAGCGGCAGAGAGGCTGGCTGCTGAGGCTAGGGCGATAGCGGCGCTGTAGGCCTCCGTACCGTTGGCGCTCAGGCTCGTGGACGCGGCCAACGCTGACGCCGACGCATAGAGCAGCGTCGCGCC
This sequence comes from Chloroflexota bacterium, assembly GCA_036732045.1. GTDB lineage: Bacteria > Chloroflexota > Dehalococcoidia > SM23-28-2 > RBG-16-64-32 > DATKKM01. Next base: position 13,170 of record DAINDD010000014.1, on the reverse strand, counting down.
CGCCACAAGCGCCGTTGCTGCGCTCAGGGAGGCCGTCGCGTTGTGCGTGACGTTGCCGGCCGCCGTGAGCGATGCGGACCCGCTGAGAGACGCCGCGCCGGGGAGTGACAGGAAGGCGACGGCAGCGAGCGCCGTTGAGGCCGCAAGCGCGGTGCCCGCCGCGTATGTCTCCGTACCGCCCGCCGCAAGACTCGCACTTGAGGCAAGAGATGAAGCCGCCGAGAAAATCAATCCGCCTGCGGGAGAGATCGTCGCGCTGCCTGCTAATGCTGAGGTGGCGACTACGAGCAGGCTGCTGGTTGCTATCAGGACGGCTGATGCGGCCAACGCGCTCGCCGCCGTGTAGTTGACCGTGGCGCCGGATGTGACCGCGCTGGAGGCAACTAGGGCGCTCGCCGCAGCGTATGTGGCCGTAGCGCCGGGAGTTATCGCAGCAGAGGCCGTCAGCGCCGCGAGGGCGTTGTGTGTGACGACCGTAGCGGCGGCCAGGGTTGCGCTCGATGCCAGGGCAGACGCAGCGCCCAGCGTGAGCAACGGAACGGGGTTGATGCTGGCGCTCCCTGCCAGGGCGGAGGCTCCTGTGTAGGTCTCAGTTGCAGCGGGACTAATAGCCGCAGACGCTGCGAGGGCCGACGCCGCCGCATAAGTGACGGTCGCGGCTGGGGCGATGCTGGTGGGCGCCGTGAGTGCAGCCGTGGCGTTGTGGGTGACGGTGCCGTTGGCGCTGAGGACGGCGCTTGTTGCAAGGGCGGACGCACCGGCAGAGAGCAGGCCCCCGAGGGCTGCCAGCGCCGCTGAGGCTACAAGCGCTGAGGCAGCGGCGTAGTTCGCAGTGGGTGCTGGTGATATTGATGTTGGGGCGGCCAAGGCGATAGCCGCCGCGTAGATAAGGGCCGCATCGACTGCGAGAGTAGCGCTTGCGGTTAGTGCAGCAGCGCCTTGCCAAGTCGTGCCGCTGACGACCTCGAAGTCGACGCCCGCTGCGTTGAAGGTTCCTGAATTGGTAGCCTTGGTATCTATTTTATCGCCTGTTACGAGCGCATCAGAGTTAACAGCATCAACCACCTGTGCGTTAGTAGCTGTTGAAACTGACTGGTTGCCATTTGCACCATTCTTCCTAGTTATTAACGTACTTGCTGCAACCGCAGCAATGACATTGGCTATAAGTAACTTTAAGGTGAGGCTCGCCCGTACTGGAACAATATTATCTACGCCCGCACCGTTGAAGCCGCCTCCAAAGAAGCCTGTGGTTTGATTTACGATAGCATTCCATTCATATGCTTGATTGCCACGAAGTGTGAACAATGACAGTTCTTGGTTGTGTGTGCCGCCCGCAGATGATGAATTGACCATCGCAACGACAACTAGATCGTTTGCTACACAGGCGTCTGTATTCGTCGTATCTTCATACGTACCAGTCGCCGTGATAACTAGATTCTGATTTCCATTTGCTGTGTTTTTCCGAAAACGTTGAGTCGAAGATGTACCGCTATATGTGGTACAGATCGCCCTCATGCAGCCGAAGGTTATAGAACGTTGTACCTTATTTTGTTGTGCAGACTCAGTTACGCCAATAGTATTGCCCGCTATTGGGGAAATATCAGTTGTGGTTTTGGCCTGCAACCCATTAAGAGTCAAACCTATGACCGGCGTATTTCCAGCCATTGAGAGATGCATGCCTATTAGTGCGATACTAATTCCAGCAGTCGCTGCTAACTGAACATCCCAAGTATTGCCAGCAGTGATAGCGTCGTTGTTAGTTACATCTTCAAATAGAGCAGAGACAGCGTTGACTGTAACGGTTTGATTACCTGCGCCGCCATTGTTTCGTGAGGTAACTGCAACGTTTGCCGAATAGATAGAACAATAGACCTGCAGATTAATTAGAGTGACGGCATCTACGGCCTTAACGGCTGCATTTGTCTCTATAGTATTAACTGCGGAGAGTGGAACTCCAAGAGGCGATATAAAGTGCGCCGAGGTCGCGCTCGCATAATTCGCGCACTGAAACCAGGTCGGCCAGATCCTAGCCATTGGCTATTCCTGCGCGGCGGCTAATTTATCGGACTCGTCCAGGCTCGCCTGCCATGCAGCCTTTTCGCTCAGATGCTTGTGACGATCGCAAAGACTCAGCGCCTGGTGGTGGCGGATTACCTTGCCGTCGTCCGGTTCGGAGTCCCTGAACCACTGATAATGTGAGCAACCGCAGGAGAACGTAACTTGATTGACCGTCACGTCGGACCAGTGACAGTCAGGCTCGCTGGCCGTTACCTGTCGGAGCCACTCGCGCTTTTCGAGTTTCCCCTGGTTGCCACGCTGCACAAGCCCAGCGATCTGATCCACGGCTTCGGGCTCTTCCCGGTGGGCCTCGTGACCGACCTGAGCGATCTTGTCTACAGTGCCCTGCCATTCGGCCCACTGCGCGTCGGAGATGCCTTTGTCGCGCGGGTTGCGCACACCGGTTAGCTGCTGCTTGGCCGCTGCTATCTTTGGGTGCATTTACTTACTAATCGTGCTCGCGCCGCATCGTCACGGCGCCAGTTGCCGGGTCCTGCGTCTTCGTCCATCCCTCTTCGGCGAACTGGTACGTGAACGCGACCTCGTCGGCCGTCCACACCCAGCGGTAAGCCTGCGGGTGCGACGCCGGGTGCAGCCCCGAGGTCCCGGTCCATTCGTCTGCAAGGCCCTGCGGCACCTGCACCAGGCCCACGACGGGCGTCGGTGCATCGGCGCGCACGACAGCGCCATCAGAGACGCCGGTGATGATCTGCGCCACGGTGCCGATCAGCAGCGCCGCCACCGGCCAGCCGAACGGGATCGAGCCGAAGCCGGAGCGTGGTGCGATGAAGCAGAGGAAGCCGCCATCGACGGGTAGCCACTGCTCGGTCGAGAGGTCGAAGCCGTGCTCGCCGCGGGACTTGCGCCAGAGGCCGGTAGCGGCGTCGAGGACGTAGCCGTACTTCGTCAAGGCCGCGGCCGGTGTCGAGAGCTTGTTGGTTATCGTCAGGGGCATTGGATTCTCCTTTTACTGGCGACGTATTCCAGTTTGTCGATGTTCAGCCTGCTACGAGAAGGTCACCGAAAGCGCTGCGATAGCGAACTGGAACACGTCACCTACACCAACCGTCTTCGAGGCCGTGAGCGCGCCGTGGAACAGCGCGTTACCCGCGCCCCAGGTCGCCGAGTCGCACAGTACGACGTCCGTAACGGTGCCCCAGGTGGCGGTCGTGCAAGTCGGGAACGTGATCGCCGACAGGTTGGCGGTCAGCCCGCCGGTGGCGTCCGGCGCCGACCAATTGGCGTCCAGCGGCGCGAGGTTCTGCCGCGCGTAGGCGTTGGCGTTGGTGACCTCGGTAAAGGTCGCGCCGGTGTGCGCGTCGGTGGTTGAGGCCGTCGCAAGCGAGGACGCCTGGACGGTTGGCCGTGTACGCGCGGTGGTCCTGAACAGGTCGGCCCTGATCTGGCCCTCGAGGTAGTCGCTCATCGCCATCGGTTTGTCCCTTTCTTTAGAGCGCGCCGTGCTTGTTGCGCTCGCGCAGGTGCCGCTCGCCGGCCTTCGTTATGCGTAACTCTTTGACGGTCGCGGTGATGATGCGTGGATAGATCGGCTGGGTGTCGGGCCCTACGCCGATCTCGACGAGGCCGGCCTGCGGGACGTAGCGCATACCCAGGCCGTGCGACAGGCTCGGCAGCTTCGCATCCAGCACGTTTCGCACCGACTTGCAGAGCTCCGCCATCACGTCGTCCAGCGTCTTGCTGAGGTGAGCCGGCAGCCAGTCGCGGTCGACGCGAAGGCTTAGCCCGGGCGGCGTCTCCTGGATGCCGGAACGGATGGCGTTATCCGGCACGCTGAAGTCCTGGACGAGGATCGAGCGCATGGAGCGCTCAACGTCGCGCAGGAGCTCTAGCGTTGTTTCGAGGGCTGCGGTTGGTGCCGGTGCCGTCATCTCGTTTAGGTTCCTTTAGTTCCACGGTGCCGTCTGGTAACGATTGAGGGCGCCGGTTTAGCGCCCTCATCTCGTCCAGAATCGCCGCCAAGTACATCTCAACGGTCGTACTCGGCGGGGGCAGCTCGCGCTCCGCCATTAAGTACCGGAGCCGTTAGACGCCACCGCCGCGCGGTAGTCGAGCAACGTCGCGCCAAGAACGTGGCGCACGCGGTACTCAAGCGTGTCGGTGTCGAAGTCGCCTTCCATTGCGCCGACCTCGGCGCCGCCACCGGCCTGCGTGGCGTTGGGCTCCTTGATCCACACCTCCGGCGTCTCGTGTCCGCGCAGGAAGCTCAGGCGCGCCGCGGGGCGGTTCTGCTCCGGCGAGGCGACAAGCACCCAGGACGTGTTGCCGTGAGACGTGGACGATATCTGCGGGATGTAGTAGCCCACGGCCAGCTTGACCCGGTTGGTCATCCAGTTCTGGGCTACGACCGTGTTGTCGTTGTTGTTGTTGGTCCCCGGCTGTAGCCAGAGCTGAGTCGCGTTGAGCAGGTTGCGCGCCGTAACCTCGAGCGCCGGGGGCACCCAGAGCGTAACCATGTCGGTGATGATCGGGTCGCCACCCGGGTCGAGCTGCGAGCCGAGCACGGTCATCGCGGTCTGAAGCCCGGCAATCGACAACGTCGGGTTGCCGGTGACGATGTTGTTGTGGCCGGCGGCGAAGAAGGTCCCATCGGGGCCGGTGAGGCCGAAGAAAATCGACGTGATGGCCTTTTCCTCGGTGCGACGTGCGGCACGCCCGAACCGATCGGGGATGTCCCGCAGGGCGCCCAAGTCGTCGTTCAGCATGGCCTCCCAGGAGAAGGCCATGCGGCGGCCGTACTTGGCGACACGGGTGGTGTAGTAGTCTTCGCCGATCTTCTTCTCGGGGTACTCGGTCTGTTCCGGCACCACGTCGAGCGGCTGTTCGCCGCCGTTAACGAAGTACATCCGGGTCGGACGGAAGTCGTTCACGGTGCGGCGCTGGGCGACCATGTTCCACGAGTACGGCGCTTCGAGGTAGCCGCCCAGCAGGGTTCGGTCGATGATGTCGCCGAAGAGCAGCGGGAAGTCCGACGTGGTCATGGCCTCCTTGAGGTGATAGCTGGGCCGCTTGCCCTCAATCACCTCAGCCAGGAAGCCGCCGGCCTCGGCCAGACGGCTCAGGTATCGCGGGTCGCGTCGCCGCATCCCGCGGATGCTCTGTCCGTCGCCGCGATAGAGGCGCTGTGCCGACGCGTCTTCGGCCTTGATCGTTTCGATTGTCTCCAGAAAGTCGGCCACGTGGCGCCTCCTAAGTTTTGTGCGGTTCTGGTGCCGGGCCTAGTAGCCCAGCTTGACGGGGATGGTGGCCGTGCCCGACGCGATCGTCTGCATGGCGTAGCCGAAGCGGGTCCCTCCACTGGACGTGGCGTTGATGGTTTTCGTGCTGTGCCAGTAGAGGATGTCTCCCGCAGCCGGCTGACCCTCTACTTCGAGGCTGTAAGCGCCCCCGGTGTCGAGGCTGGCATAGCCAGCCGCGTCACGGTCGGTCAACGCCACGCCGGGGATTTGCCCGACGCACGTCGGGTCGCCGGAGAGGACGCCGGACGCCACCGGGTAGTAGTTCTTGCGAGCGTTTGCAAATGCACGGTTCTTGGCCATATTGGGGTGTTTCCTTTCTCCAACCGCGGCCTAGGCGGTACTTAGTTCCTGCCGGCGGCGGCGGCCTTGGCGCCCGCCTCACTGAGCCCGAGACGGCTGAACGTGCCTTCGAGGTCCTTGGCTACGGCCTCGCGGGCCTTGGTGTCGTCCTCCTCGTGAGAACCGCCCATGCCGCGAATCGGCGAGCCGGTGACCTTCGTCAGGTATTCCGTTTCGTCCTTGACCGCGGCCTCAACAGCCGTCTTGAGCGCGTCCTTGTCGAGCGCGCCGTCCTTGATCGGAGGGTTGGCCGACAGGCGTTCCACGAGGCGCGTCTTGGTCACGTCAGGCAGCGACGCGGCGCCGACCTGGGCGCTCACGAGGCGCTTGGCTTCCTGGAGGGTCTGTCCCTCACGCAGGCGGTCGCGCTCGTCGGTGGTCGTCTTTAACGACTCCTGGAGCGCGGTCATCTGCGTCTGCAGGGTCGTCATGCTCTCGCGTAGCTGGGTGGCTTCTTTCTCGTCCACTTGGATCTCCTTCGGCTCGCCCTCGGGGCGCGGCCTCGCTGACTCGAATAGCTGGACTACTTGACCGCCCGCGCCGGGCTGGGTAACGAAATCGATGCTCTTGGCCGCGACCAGGCCCTCGATGATCGGACCCGAACGCCCTTCGGCCATGCCGGTCTTGGCCTTGCCGGTGGCGCGGATTGAGACGCCAATGTGCGGCGCCAGGTTCTCGACCGCTGCGGAATAGCCATCGAAGACCTTGGCGTGCGCGTAGAGGCCGGCGCCCTGGGGGCCGTTGGGCAACCAGCGCGCGTCTTCGGTCAGCTGGGCTGCGAGGTCGCGCAGGGAGCGCTCGGGGCGCTCTGCCTCTTCGGTGGCGGTCGGGTGATCCCAGAACATGCGGGTGTCTTTCTTGAAGACTCTGGGACCGTCGCGCTCCAGCATGTCGGCACCGTAAAAGCCGGAAGAGCCCCACCCGGGCTGAATGATCTTGATCTGCGCCTCGCCGTTCTTCTTGAGGGCCTTCTCAGAGAGGGAAACGAAGTCCAAGTCGAGTGCGGCCTCCTGCGGCTCTACGTCGAGAGATTCCCATGCGGTGACTTCGATCTCTTCTTCGGTGCCGTCTGGTCGGGTTACCTTGAGTTTCATCCCTACTCCCGGAGGACAACAAAAAGGGCCGCACGTCCGAAGACGGCGGCCCCACGCAATGCCATGAGCCTGTAGTTATTCGATTGCGCTAAAGATACGTCGCATTTAGAGCGCGCGTCAATTCGAGCGTCGGTCGCCTCTTGTATCGGCGGTGAATTTCGCCGCGCCCAGCTTGCCGTCCGGCAAGACGTACTGCACCACCGTGAAGCCGTGGCCCTCGTTCAGAGCGATCGAGAGGTAGGCCTTCTGCTGGTCTAGCTGCCGCTTCATATCGGCGAGTACGACGTCGGTGGGGCGGGTCATCCGACCACCGCGCGAGTCTCGATCGCACAACGACAGCTCGGGTGCGCAGTAGGCGCGTCGTCGCCGCTGCTGAACGGCTGGTCCAGCGGTATCCAATCCTCGTCAGCGTTGCCCGAGCAGATCGGGCAGGCGTCAGCTTCGGCGAGCCACGCCTTTTCCATCTCCAGCCCAGCGCGCTTCAGGTCGCGGCCCACCACCAGCGCACCCTCGGAATAGGCGTCGCCCGTCTCCGTGACCGCGATCATGTGCGCGCGTGACCTGATCGCCTTCGTAACGTCCGGTGTGCCGTAGCCCTTGAACGTCGCCGCGATCTCCCGCGCCGTCTCCTGGTAGCCCTGGCCGTGCTCGACGGCGTTAACGAGGATGGTGCGGATCTGCTCGCGGGTCGTCGCGTTGATCCCGGCGATGCGCTCCAGCGGCACGCGCTGCAGCCACGCCACCGCCTCGGGGTGCGCGAGGTCGAACGACAACCCGAGGCCGAGGTCTGCGATGGCGGCCCGACCTCCGGCACGCAGCGCCGCGGCCTGAATGGCGGTGAGGGGCTGCTCGAAGAGGCGTAGGCTGGCGAGCTCCGCCGCGGTGAACAACGGCTCCCAGTCGTCAGGGCTCAACGTCTCTTGCAGCATCGGCTCGGGGAAGTGCGCGCGAACGTGGCGGAACTGACGCAGGAAGCGCTGGCCCTGGTCGTCGAAGGCGCGCGCGAGCGAGCGTTCTAGCTTGCGCTCCAGGGGCAACAGGACGCGCTGACGTTCGGCCTCGCGGGCGGCGCCGAGGAAGGCTTCGAGCGCGGGCAGGAGGGCGGTTGTCATTTGACTCCCTTTGTATCCTGTTGTATTCTTAGGACGTAAGGAGATACAAAGACATGGCAAACCAGACCGTAACGATTTGCAGCCAGGACCACACCAGCTACCGCATGACCGGCTCTGCCGTCCCCAACATCGTCAGAATCGGTGACCGTAACTACACCGCCTGCTGTCACGTAGTCGGCCGCGAGAGTTGCGGAGCCCTTATCGACGTGACTGACAGCCTCGACGCCGTCCGGGTTAACACCTGTTGCGGGGTCGAGGCCAACCACGTAGCAATCGTGCTCGGGCTGGACTAATGCAAATCGTCCTGCACTCCAACGACCCAAAGGCCAGCCAGCGAGCCTGCTACACGAGGACACAGCACGGCCTCGTGGCGCGCTGTTCCGGCTGCGGAATTGAGGTCCTGACTCCCGAGACGCCACACATCCATCTGCTCTACGGACGCGGAAAATACGAGGGCTATTGCTCTGAAGGTTGCGCCATGCGTGGCGCGAAAAGGTTAGGACTGATATGACGACTCTCAATATCCGCAACATCGACGACGCCGCTGCGGCCAAACTCAAACGCGGGTCCGATATGCGCGGCCTCACTCTGGCCCAGTACCTCGCCAAGCTCGCGGACTTGCACGACATGGTGCGAGCGCGTGCCGACGCCGGAGACGACGCGCTCCAGGCAGAGCTGATCGCGCTGGGGTTGGAGACGGTCAGTGGGTAGAGCATCAGCCGTGCAGAGTCTTGGCGGCTACTAGCGAATCGAAGCTCAGCCCTGTCGCCTTGCTCGCATAATCCGGTATATCGACAGAGCGCACTCCCGCGACCTTTGCAGCTTGCACGGCGGTATTCCAAGCGGCCCTATTTGTCTCAAATTCAGCCTTAGACCAACTCATGCCCGTCGCCCGATCGGCGCGCTGCTGGGCAAACCTCGCCTCGCCACTAGCTTTCTCTGATGCCTTCTCTCCCTTCGTTTGTCCGTAACCGCCCTGCCCTGAATCTCGGGCCTGACGATTTTGCTCGCGTTTGAAATCTGCGGCTGTCGTTACGCCTTGATCACCCCCTCCTCCTGCCCATTCGCCGTTAGGATCCCGCGGCTGGTCGGGATTCCATGCCTCCCTCGCCTCGCCCCGCATCGCCTGGCGCAACTCCCGCACCGCTTCGACCATCATCGCCTCGGCCGTGCTGCGCTGGGGCAGACGCCGCGCGTGGCCCGCAACGTTAACGGGCCGCATCGGGTCGCTGGGTGGAGGCGGCGGTGCGTTGGGATCTGCCGGTGGCGCGTTCGGGTCTACCGGCGGCGGCGTCGGTGCATCCTGTACCGAGAAGTCCATCTCCGCGAGCACCTCATCGACGTCGTCCACGCCCAGCGCCTGCAAGAGCAGCTTCGACAGCAGCTCGACCGGCAGCGTGCCGGCCTCCGGGTTGCCGGCCAGGGTCGCCGCGCTGACGATGGCGTTAATGCTCTCCGTCAGGTCGTGCTCCAGCACGCTCGCGAAGCTGACGGTGATCTGCCCGGCCTGCTCCGCCATCGTCATCATGTCGCCGTTGCCCATCTTCTTGGCGACGACGTATTGCAGGATGTCGATGTAGATGTCGTGCCAGAGGGTTTGTCGGTCCTTGAACTTCAGTTCAGTCGGACGGTCCAGCGTCTTCGCCGTCGCCATCGAGCCGCGCGTGGCATCGCCGAAGAACGTCTCCGGCAGGCCGGTCGCGGACGAAACCATGAGCAGCAAGCGCCGCGAGTCCTCGACGTTGACGGTTGAGCCCGACGTGCGTACCGGCTCCAGCTTCGTGCCCTCGGTGCCGACGAAGGTCGCCCCGGCAACCGGCGGCGGGTTGGTGTCATAGCCGAGATTGGCGCCGGCACCCAGCGTGGTCTGCAGCTTCGCTTTCGCCGCGGCGACACCCTTGTTGCCGCCCGCAGTCGTCAGGTTCCAGGCGAAGCGTGAGAGCGCCTTGACGATGGTGCTCCAGTCCTCGAGGAAGGACTTGTAAGCCATCGCCCAGTCCAGCGCCGCATACGTCTCCGGGATGCCGAACTTCATGTCGCTCAGCGCGCCAACCTTGACGTGATAAACCGGGGTGTCCCACATAACGGCCTTGCCGGCAATCGTCGCGGGCCTGACGCCAGGGTTGTAGCGCCAGTCCGGGTAATACGCCTCTTCCTGTGCCCCGACGCGCGCGCCGGTGTCGTAGTCAAACGTCTGCTTGAGCCAGGCGCGCTTGTAGAACCACGGCTCCTTAGCGTCTTCGGGGTTGCAGATGATCTCGCCGATCTCGTCCACCGTAATCGTGCGGACCTTGACCGAGCCCTTGGGGTCGGAGAAGAAGACAAAGAAGAGGTTGCCCAACACCTCGAGGTCGACCTCCTTGAGCAACCTCGCCTGGTGCGAGGTCAACTCGACCTGGTTGGCCGGGTCGTCGAGAAAGTCCTGGACGATGGTGTTAACGTCCTCGTCCTTAGCCTCGATGTCGACCCCCTGACCCCAAACGTAGATCGCCGTAAGTGAGACGGCGCGGTTGATCAGAGGGTTCTTGAGGAACATCAACCGCGAGAGGGCGCAGATGCGGCGCAGGGCGCGGCGGCTGAACTCGCGGTTGTTCTCATCGCCCATGCCAATCTGGCGCCAGCCCTGGTCCTCGAGCGCAAACTCCAGCTCGGCCAGGCGCTCACGGAGGTAGAGGTTGGCGTCGGAGAACTGGCCTTCGACCGTGGCGACGGCCTCACGCATTCGCGCTTCCGGGTCGACGGCGGGTGTGTTGCCGATGGTGATGGGTCCTAGTTTCATGCGGGCATCGCCTTCTTAGCCTTATAAGCTCGCTGATAGTCTTGAGCCTTGGCCTTCTGTGCTTCCTTCTTGTTTTCTCGTTGGTTGTACTTGGTCAACTCGCCAGCCCAGAACTCTTCATCGATGGAACCACATGCATACCCCAGACAATTGGAGTCATACGCCCTACGCTCCTCTTCGGCCCACTTGAAAAAGCAGGTCAATGGCAAGTTTCCGGGTTCGAAATGCAGTGAGTAGGCCCACACCTCCAAGTCCTGGGGCAGCAGATCGGGCCGAGGAGAAACCTTGGCATAGCAATAGAGCATCTTAATTGGCTGATAAAAAATGCTCCCTTGCCGATTCACCCGCACATCCCACATTGGCTCAATTGGCGGCATAACGGTTACAAGTCTTAGATATTCAGGCGGCAGTTGATTCATCGTCGTCTCCTAGAAGGGGCTGATGCTCACGCGGTCATCGAAGACCACTAGCCCGTCGTCGGGCGTCTCGTCACCCAACGCGATCCAGGCCAGAGCCAGCGACATCACGCAGTCGTCGTGTTGCCCTTCCGGTGCAGAATAAGCGATACGGCCGGATGGCATTTTCACCGCCTCGTAAGCCTGCAACTCGGCCAGCAACACCGGGTCGTTGATGATACTGAGCAACCCGCGCTCGAAGGCCAGGGCGAGCGTCTGAATCAGCACTGGCTTCGACGCCGGCGACGTGTCGAAGGGCTCTATCGGATAACCCTCGAGCTGCAGGCGCTGGATAATCGGCCGGCCCATAGCGTTAGACTCGGCGACCACCAGCGCCGGCGGGAAGCGTTTGAACATCGCCTTGAGCCGCTCGCTCTGGAACGGGTAGTCGATCTCGTTGAAACGGTCCATCGCCACCATCGCGCGCGTCGTGGGGTCCAGCACCGTAATAACCGTGAAGTCATAGGACTGAGCCCAGTCCACGCCATAGACGTAGGTGCGCCGCTCCAATCCCTTATCTAGTACTTGGGCAGTCGCAGCCTCTGCCAGTCGTCGGAAGACGGCGCCTTCGAACTCTAGGAACTCGGCTTCGATTTCCTGCAGATAGGTGCGCTCGGGCGACCCGATCCTGAGTGCGTCAACCTCAGATGCCGGGATATGTGGGTTGCCGCGTGTCGGCAGTCGCCAGCTCGCCCATTCCGTCATTTGTGGGTCTTGGCCGAGGTCGTAAAGCGCCTTGAAGAAGTTCATACCCTTTGGCGTCGAAAGGAACCAGGCGCCGCCTTCGAAGTCGATCAGCGTCGGGCGCAGCACCGCCTGCCAGGCGTCCTGGAGGTTGTGAACCATCGCGGCCTCATCGACCACGATCTCCTTGTACTTGCGGCCACGGGCGACGTCCGGGTTGTCCAGCGACCACATCTCGATCAGTCCGCCCGTGACCAGCTCGAGGCGGTGCTCCTGGACGTTGACGCGGGAGATCACGGGGCGAAGCAGGAGCACCAGTGAGCGCCAGACCTCGGAGAGCATCTTGTAGGTCGGCGAGAACCAGCCGCAGGGATAGCCGTCAAGCGCGGGCCCAACGATGCGGTCCTCGCCCAACATCGTCTTGCCCCAGCGACGGCCGCAGGCCAGGACGTTGAAGCGGCGGGACTCGGCGACGACCGCTTGTTGGCCGATGTGACGCACAGGGAGGGTCGGCAGAGGTGGCGCATTCTCCTCAGTAAGAATGCGCGGGCGGCGCAAGCCCAACTGTCTGGCCGCAGCAAGGGCCAGAGCCGAATCAATGGAAGCTGGCGAGTATCCGTTCGGCATCGGCGACTAGGTCCTCCGCATTCAGCCCGGTATCTTCGGCGATCCGGTCGGCTTTCTCTCTCAAAACGTGCTCGATAGCCACGCGGTCCTTACGCCCCCACTCGTCCGGATAGCGTCGCTCCAGCCACCAGGCAGCGGCCTGCCAATGCTCAGAAGCGGCTTGTCGGACGAGGGCTACGGAGGTAACGACCGCGGCGGCCTCGGCGTTTTTAACAGCGTCTAGAAATTCCCGATATTGGCCCCGGGTTGCTTTCTCACCGCGGGCCAGCCAAGCCATCAAGGTCGACAGACCAACCCGGGCATAAGCAGCCGCAGTCGCGCGCGTGTTGCCGGCGCTGATGGCGGCTAAGACGCGGCCTTGCACGTCGGGCGTGAGCTTCGAAGGACGGCCAGCCATCAGGCTAACGTGCTATGAATTTTGCTATGCGGCCCATCGCTGACCTGGCGCGGTGCGAGTGTGGGGGACCGGCCCGGGTGCGCCACCGTAGACGTGGATGGCGCGAGCGCTGCGCGTGGGGCAAACTTAGACGATTTCACCGAGTGCGGGTTCACGGTCGCCTTTCGTATCTACGATTGGCCCTAATAGTACACTTCCAGCCGTTGCTGCTATACCACTGCTATGAATGGCCCCTGATCAGCGCTTCGACGGCCTCGGCTCCCGACCGTTGGTTCTCGGCCGTGACGTGGGTGTAGATCTCCATCGTTGTCTGCTCGCTACCGTGCCCGACGAGCGCACCACCCGCGTGAAGGGTTGTGACATCCACT
>DAINDD010000013.1:0-46070 GCA_036732045.1 Chloroflexota bacterium | reverse complement strand
GGCCATGAAGCCACTGGCAATTTGGAACAGCGTCTCCGGTGTCACGACCGAGTCATATCCGATCTCCTCCAGGCGGCGGGCCTGCTCGGCGTAGGCCGGAAGGTTCTGGGCCAGGATCGTCGTCTCGACTTGCATGGTGTTCCTTTCGGCTGCAGCGGCGCTTGCGCCGTGCGCACCGAAGTCTATTTGTTGATATCCGGGGTGTAAAGACGCGCCGCGCCCCCGCAATGGGGAATAATGCCCGCAGTGAGCCTTCGCCTTCCCAGGGGGAGTCGCCGCCCAACGCCAGCGCAGGAGGGCCGATAAGCCGTGCGCCTGGAGCTTTCGTATCGGGCCATTCTGCTGCTCATCCTGGTGGCCCTCGGCATTTTCGCATTCGCCAGGCTCTGGCCGATCGTCGTCATCGTTCTCACCTCGTTTATCTTCATGGCCGCGCTGCTCCCGTACGTAGAGTGGCTGACCGCGCACAAGGTCCCGCGCATCGCCTCGGTGCTCATCGTGATGTTCACAATCCTCGGCATCCTGGCAGGTGTCGCGGGACTTGTCGGAACTGCGTCTGTGAACGAGTTCAACAACGTCCGCGACAACCTTCCGCAGGACGCCAAGGACACGGAGGACTTGTTGGACAAGTTCGGGATCCACGTCCAGCTTCAGGACAGGGCGCGCAACATTGACTGGAACCGTATCATCTCCGGCGACGCCGCTATCAACTACGGCCAGCGTGCCGTCACCATCGTCCTCGGAATCATCACCGTCTTCGTGCTCACGGCTTACCTGCTGGCGGACACACCCCGGATGAACCGCTTCTTATACCAGTTCGTGCCGCCGGGCCGCGAGCCTGAGCTTGGGCACTGGCTGCAATCGCTGCGCAACGTCGTCGGGGGTTATATCCGCGGTCAGGTCATCACCAGCGTTGTGATCTCGGTTTTTACATTCGTCGTCCTTGTCGCCGTCGGAGTGCCGAACGCTGCTGCTTTTGCTGTGCTGGCCGGCTTTGTCGACATCATCCCTATTGTCGGCGCGGTCATCGCCGTCGTCATGCCTACACTGGCCGCCTTCCAGGAATCGACAACTGAGGCGATAATCGTACTGGCGTTGCTGATGCTCTATCAGCAGTTTGAGGACCGCATCCTCACCCCGCGCGTCTACGGGCAGACTCTGAACCTGCCGCCCGTCATCGTGCTGGTGGCTGTGCTCATCGGCGGACAGCTATTCGGGATTCCGGGCGTGCTGCTGGCGCTGCCGGCGGCGGCGGTCGCCAGAGTCGTGCTGGACTACTACCTGGAGCAGCGTCGCAACTTCAGTTTCGTGACGCCGATCGCCTCGACGGACGAGATCGCGGCGCCGGACACGGAACGGGACGAGAGCTAGATGAAAGGGCGGGCAATGGCATCAGATCGGGGCGTGGGCAAGTGCGAGAACAACCACACGGGATCGTTCGGCTATCCAACGCGACCCGAAGAGCCATACCCCTTCTGCTCGAAGTGCGGCCGTCCGATGGTCTGGGCCTGCGCCAACTGCCAGGCGGCTTTGCCGGACGATTCGACGGAGCTGATGGAGGCCCGCTTCTGCCGCCATTGTGGCACGCCTTATTTCGAAGGCGCCGAATCTGCCTGAGGCGGATCAGTCAGCCTTAGCGCCACGGCCCTGGAAGACAAGCCCGGCGCCCGTCGCGAGCAGGATCGTCGGCGGCGAGAGGATGACCGGCCAGCCAATATCGCCAAGCACGAAGATCCCGAGGAACGCCAGCGCTAAGCAAAGCGCCGTCTCAAACCGCAGTACCGCCTCGCGCCGCCGCCCCGGCAGCATCGAGAAGACGATCGCCGGCACGAACGCCAGGGCGAGCGTGCCAAACAGCACGGCCAGCAGGCGCGAGTGCCCGTTGGGGTTGACCATCACCAGAACTGTCAGCACGGCGAAAGTGCTGGTCGCCCAGAGGCCGCCGGCCAGACCCATATAGGACATCTGAGCGCGCAACTCGCCCGGCTGCCGCGCTGCCTGGGGTGTCGGCGCTACCGAGGCATCTGGCACCGTCGCCGCGCGGCGTTCCCGCCGGGGCCCGCGTTCGCGGCGCGCCTTGCGTCGCTTAGGCGCCGCTCTTCGCCTCCCCGAACTGCTTGCGCAGTTCGGTTTTGAGCACCTTACCCAGGTAATTGCGGGGCAGCTCGTCGACGAACGCGTAGTACTTGGGCGCTTTGAAGCTGGCCAGGCGCTCCTTCACGAAAGCGGTCAGATCCTCCTCACTTACGCTGGCGCCGGGCTTCTTGACGACGATCGCCTTCACCTCCTCGCCCCACTCGACATCCGGCACGCCGATGACAGCCGCGTCCTCAACCGCCGGGTTCTGCTGGAGCACGGCCTCGATCTCGCCGGGCGCAATGTTCTCGCCGCCCCGGATGATCAGGTCCTTCGTGCGGCCTGTGATAAACAGATAGCCATCGTCGTCCATCCAGCCGACGTCGCCCGTGTGCAGCCAGCCTTCCTTGATCGCGGCCGAGGTGTCTTCCTCGCGGTTCAGATAGCCGGCCATGACGCGCGCGCCCTGCGCCACAATCTCACCCTCCTGGCCGGCTGGCAGCAGCTCGCCGGCCGGGTCCATGAGCCCGACCATCACGTCGTCCATCGTCCGGCCGACTGATCGCAGCCGTTGCAACTTCCGCTCGCGCTCCGGACCAGGCTCGGCCGGGATCATGTGGTCATCGGGTCCGAGGAATGTCAGCGAGGAAGTGCTCTCTGTCTGCCCGTACGCGTTCATCAGCCCGCACTGGAACTTCTCGACGGCGCGGGTCACCACCTCGAAAGGCATCGGCGCGGCTCCGTACGCGATCAGCTTCAGCGAACTGAGGTCTGTCTTGTCGAAGTCTGCATGCTCCATGATGCGCTTGAGCATCGTCGGCACGACGAAGCTGTGCGTCACTCTGTGCTCTTGGACCGCCTTCAGCCAGGCTCCCGGTTCGAATTGCGGGAGGATCACCATCTTGCGGCCGGCCCAGACCGACGAGAGCATCGTCGTCGCGCCGGCCACGTGATAGAAGGGCACTGAGACGAGCAGCACTTCGACGTTCTCGGCGCTTGGATCGGCGGGCTCGACGGTGTTTGTCACGTAGACCGACATGCCGAGGTTGGTAAGCACGACGCCTTTTGGCAGCGCCGTCGTGCCACTGGTGTAGATGACGATCGTCGGGTCAGAGTCCTGGACGTCGGTGAAGATCTCGTCGGGCTCGTTCTGCTTGAGAAGGTCGTCGTAGAAGGCCTTCCCTTCGCCCGCGGCGTCAACGCCAACGAGGTGCTGCACCGTCTCCAGGTCGGCCCGGATGCCGGCGGCGAGCTCGAAGTAGCGCTCGCTAACGAACAGCACCGTGGCCGCGGAGTTATTGCACATGTAAGTCAGCTCTTCGCGTTTGGCGCGATAGTTCAGTGGCACGAAGACGCCGCCGAGCTTGGCGGTGGCGTAATAGATCTCGACGTACTCCATCGAGTTGAGCGCCATCACCGCGATCTTGTCGCCCTGTGCCACGCCCAGGCCCTGCAGCGCGTTCGCCAGGCGATTGACGCGCTCCTGCATCTGGGCGAACGTGCGCTTCTTCGACTCGCAGACCATCGCCGTGCGCTCCGGCACGACGGACGAGGCGATCATCAGAAACTCGGCGGTATTCATCTACCCTCCCTCAGGCGGTTATCTGTCGATCCAGGCGAACGCGGTGACCAGCGGCTCCCCGCCGGTGGTTTGCCCGGCGACCGCGTATCCGTACGACGCCAGCGTTTCGGCGATGGGCAACGGAGGCGTCGCCCGGGAGCGGCTGCCATAGCTGCCCACGATGAGACGGCCATGCGGCTCGACGAGCCGATCGAGCAGCCGGCCGGCGTATTCGCGGAGCATTTCCTGCGGTACGCAGTCCGACAGGGTGTAAACGTACCTGAAACGACGGTCGGGACGCCAGTCCCAGCCGTTCGCGACGTGGAAATTCGCCGCGAACTGCGGCAGGCGTCGCTGCGCTTCGGCGATCAGGCGCGGCCCGAGGTCGATGCCGTGCGGAGTAAGTCGAATCCCGCGCTCACCCGCCCAGGCGACGAGGCACTCGGCCAGATAGCCGTTGGCGCAGCCGATGTCCAGGAAGTCGCCGGCGCCGGTCACCGCTGCCAGGATCGGGCCGCGTTCGGCGCGCCAGCGCTCCGGCCCGCCGCCGAAGCCAGACTGCCGGATCGGGTCGTCGGTCGCGAGGTACGCCGGCTCCAGCGACGCCACCTGGGCGAGGAAGTCAGGGGGCAAGCTGGACATTTGCTGCATGCGTCGCGATCATGCTCGAATCGCGCACCGTGCCTTCGATCAACGTGTGATCTCCCACGAGGATCTGCACTCGACCGCCAGAGACGCGGGCTTCGTAGCGGTCCATATCTCGCGGGCAGTCGTGGACGCAAGTTCCACTCAAATCGTACGTGTCGCCGTGGCAGGGGCTCCGGAACCAGCCCTTTTGATTCCTGAACAGAAAATCGGGGCGCCAGGGGATCACGCATCTCTCGACTGAAGGGCTGGTGCTATACAGGGCCAGTATTTCACCAGAGGGCTGCTTCACGATCCACACTCTCTGGTCAAAGATGCGCACCGGCTGGTTGGGCTGCAGATCATCCGCCCGCGCCACTGTCACCCACTGCACCCCGGTCAACTGATCAACCTTGGTGCCGGTAGGGTAAGCGGCGATCGCGACGACGGCGACAAGGGCGACGAATCCCGCGAGAACGAGCGCGATCGCCATCCCGCGGCGCGGGAACCGCAGCGTGCGCGGTATGGGCGAGGGCTTCGCGACGGGGATGTCCCCCACGCGAGCCTCCTTTCTCCCGCTACTGCGGCGGGATCACCGGTTTGGCAGCGTCGTCGCGGAGCGCGCCCCGGCCGCCGTTCGCCTGGTTGACGATGATGTCGCCGTTTGCGCCCGTGCTCACCGCCAGCCGGTTGAGGCCGATCTGGCAGGGCCCCGCAAAACACGATCCCGAGAGATCGTAGACCGATTCGCTACACGCATCATGGAACCAGCCGCGTTGGCCCAGGGCCACGAAGTCTGATCTCCACTCCAGACTGCAGCCGCTGACCGGATCGCGGTTATACAGCGCGATGACCGAGTTTTCCGCGATCTTCACCACCCAAAAGCCCTGCACTGAGTAAAACACGGGCGCGTCGATCGCCAGGCTGCTCTGCGGGCCGACGTCAGTCTGCTGCGACGCGTGGTAGTGCGGCGAGACCCAGGTGATCGCTGCGAGCAATATCAGCGCCAGCCCGGCGATCAACGGCACGCCGATGCCCATAGCCATCAGCCAGCGCCACCCTCGCCGCGCTACGCTGAGATGTCCGGTGTCTGTCGCCATTGTTTCGTCCGCGGGTGGCCCATTTCCGCATCGGCCTTCTTCGTGTAGCCGAGGCTTTCCAGCCTCGGGCTCTCGCATCTATCGCGCGAGAAGCGCCCGCTCGGCCAGCCTTGATTCTAACGCTATGGCCTGCCCAAGCGACAGTTCGGAGCCCTCGTGCACGGCGCGACGGGCCAGCGCGACCACCTGCGGCGGCCGCGCGATGATCTTCCGGGCCAGCGCCTCAGCCTCGGCGTAGAGGCGTTCGCGCGGGACGACTCGCTGGACGAGGCCGTAGCGGTATGCGGTCTGCGCGTCGATCGGGTCGCCGCTGAGGATCATCTGCATGGCGACGCCCGGCGGTACGTGGCGCGGTAGCGTCTGCGTCCCCCCTGCCGACGGGATATATCCGAGCGAGGCTTCCGGCAGGCCGATCCGGGCGTCCTCGGAGGCGATGCGGAAGTCGCAGCACATCGGCAGCTCAATGCCCGCGCCGAGGGCATAGCCGTGGATCGCGGCGACGAGCAGCTTTTCCTGCGTCAGCATCAGCTGCCAGAGGTCGCGCTCCCGGCGGGCGCGGCGGGCCTCGACGTAGGCCGGCGCTGTCCCGAACTCCGAGACGTCGGCCCCGGCTGAGAATGCGCGGTCCCCGGCGCCGCGGAAGATGACCGCGCGCACGTCCGGATCGTCGCGTACGGCATGCATGATCTCCCACATCTCGTCTCGCATGCGCAGGTTGATCGCGTTGAGCACATCGGGGCGGTTCAACGTCACCCAGGCGATCCCGCCGTCCGCCTTCTCGTAGAGGACGGTCATCATCCACTCCGCCCCCATCCACCCTGAGCATGAGAGCACGGGAACATAGGAGCAACACCGCGTATGTGATGCTCTAATGCTCCAATGCCCCCTTGCTCGGCGCTGCGGCGACGCGTCACCTTGGAAATAACCTCACGGGCGCTACAGCCCTCATCGCCAGTCCGGCTTGATCACGGCGCTCTTCTTCTGGTTCTCCAACGTCCGGGACAGATCAGCGTTAACCTCGGCCGCGAACTCCCGCATGGCGTCTGAGCCCGGCTTCACGCTCGCTCGCCAGCGCCGCAGCGTGGCCAGATCGGCCGCGCCCAGTCCGGCTTCCTTGCCCAGCCGCTCGATCAAGAAGACCAGCAGCTCGCGAGCCTCTTCGACCTCGAGCTCGACCTTCATTCCACGCCCCTTGCGCGGGTGTAACGGCCCTTGCGCCTGATCTGGCGGTTCGTCTGCTCATCAAGGAAAGCGTCCAGCGCAGCGTTCATGCCGGCGGTCAGCTCCCCCATCTCCACGGTGTTCTCGGCGCGGACGGTCCGCCACTTCCGGAGACACTGCTTTCCGTCCGCCGAGATGCCGCTGCGGTCAATCACGAATGACGTCGCCACCGTCATCAGCGACCACGCTTCGTCCTGGTCAAGGATTATCTGCATCGAAACTCATCTCCCCTTGAACTCGGGTTTTCGCTTCTCCAGGAAGGCGCGCACACCCTCCGCGCGGTCTTCGGTTGTCTGCAGGATGACCGTGAGGTCCGTCTCGTACCTCAGCGCCTGTTCGAGCGGCATGTCGACGCCGCGCGAGATCGCTTCCTTCGCGTACTGCAGGGCGAGCGGCCCGCGCTCGGCCAGACGTTCGGCGAGCGCCTGGGCGCGGGCGTCGAGCTTCGCGCTCGGCATAAGTTCGCCGATCAGGCCGACGCGCAGCGCCTCCGCGGCATCGATCGGCTCGCCGGTGAGCACCATCTCCAACGCTTTGCCGCGACCGGCGAGCCGTAGCAGCCGCTGTGTGGCGCCGGCCATCGGCAGGATTCCGGCGTCAGCTTCCGGCACCCCGAACCGTGCCGTCTCGGCGGCGATCCGGATGTCTGCTGCGAGAGCCAGCGCCAGCCCACCGCCGAGCGCGTCCCCGTTGACCGCCGCGATCACCGGCCGCGCCACGTCGGCGAAGCAGCCAAACGGGTCGCCGAGCACGCCCGCCGAGCGTAGCGACTCCACGACCGCCGCCGGCGATTCGCCGCCGAACGCGCGCCAGTCCCATCCGCTCGAGAAAGTGTCGCCCACGCCCGTGAGCACGATGGCGCGCACGGCAGAGTCGCTTGCGGCCGCCTCACAGGCCTCCCGCAAGCCGCGCACGACGGCAGCGTCGATCGTGGGCGTGCGCAGCGTTATCCAGGCGGCGGGCCCGCGCCTTTCGAGCGTGACTGTGGCCATGCCGAGATCGTAGCAGAGGGAGCGCCGTGAGCGTAACAACAACACCGCCCTGCGCTAACCTCCCTACGTGACCGGCATTTCGGCCCCGCTGCTTGGCGCCCTCGCTGTCTCGCCGTCCGCTCCCGACGCCTTACGCTGGCTGATCAACACTGGTTATGGCGTAGCTGTCGGCGACGGGGTGCTCGTCGGGGATGGCGAGGGTGTGGGTGTTGCTGACTTTGTCGCCGATGATGATGCCGCGGGCGCAGTCGCCGACGCTGATGCCGATCGCGAAGGCGAAGGCGATGGTGACGATGACGGTGACGGTGACGGTGACGGTGTGCCCGAACCCGTACCACCTGCAGACACTTCCACAGTTACCTGAGCGATCACCGGCGGCTTGAGCGGAGTCTCATCGTTATTGACGAGCTGAACCGCAAACGTGTGTTGCCCCGATGAAACGTTCGGCCAGGAATAGTCGGTCGTCGCCTGGGTGTGCGACGACCCCTGCTTTCCGTTCGCTGGCTGACCACTCACCGTCGGGATTTGGCCCACATCCAGATAGAAGACCAGGTGCCCTTCGCCATCTTTGTTGGCCTGCCCGGACTTGTCAACGACGTCGAAGCCATCCACCTTAACGCTAACCTTGACATCGCCTGGGCTGGCCGTGCCCCCTTGCTCCGGAGCAGTGATAATGACCTGAGTGTTCCCACTACTACACCCTGCGCCGAGCAGCGCCAACACGGCCAGAACGGGCAATAGCATTACAAGTAGCAGTCGCTTCGGTGCCCTTGGCGAACTCACGGCGAACCTCCTGGAAACTGGAATTTTGGCGTCACATTTGAGTGGGATCATCACACCGGCGGATCCATCTCCTAAGCTAAGAGGCCAGCTGTATCGGGTCAATCATTAGGCGCGGACGTCCCCTTGCAAAGCCGTAACTATCCTTAGCGTGACCCTTCAGGAGCCTCAAGCGGGCAACAAACAAGCGGTGAGGCCATTCAACACGAGAGGGGGTATCCTGCCACGAACGAGGCCTCAGCGCGAGGAAGTATACAACAAAGGCGCTGAGGTTACTTGCCTCCGGTTGCCGTTGCCTTGGGCTACTGGAATCCTCAGCGCGAGAGGGAGTATAGCACGATGCCGTTTGGGACTTCTGAGTGAACCAGCCGAAGGTCTATCAATGCCGCGTGAAGTGCATCTTCTGTGGCCATGCCGAGATCGTAGCAGAGGGAGCGCTTTGAGCGTAACAACACCGCCCTGCGCTAACCTCCCCGCGTGACCCGCATTTCGGCCCCGCTGCTTGGCGCCCTCGCTGTCTCGCCGTGCGCTGCCGCCGCCCTCGCTCGGAAGAGCAGTCGAATATGCGTCCGGCGAGGGTGAAGGGGGCGGCAGCCCGCCTCTGGCGGGTCTGGGGGTGTCCCCCCGAATTCCTCGATGCTTTCGGAAGCGGGGGGCTGTCTAGCGAGGGTGAAGGAGGCGGCAGCCCCATACCGGGGGTCTGGGGGGGTATCCCCAGCTTTGCTCACAAACCATTCGTAACCGACCTTTTCTTGTGCAGGTGCGTTTTTTGCACAGAAAGTCACCCGAACAACTCTCGAACTAGCAGCGATGTCAGGACGCCCACAACGATTCCGCCTACCGGATAGAACGCCCAAATCCAAAGCTGCTCCTCAAGCCATACCCGATAGGAGTAAAGCGTGGCCCAGTCGTTGCTCCCGCCGGTCAATTCCAGCAACATTATTTTGGTATGGCCCGGATGGGGTGTGTAAATATTTTCTAGTTTCACGGTCGCCGACTGCCCGATCTCAAGGTCAGGCACGGCAAACGAATAGTCGATGTGGGTGTCGTCTGCGAATTTCGCGCGAAACACCATATAGTCGTCAGTGCCCCCGCCCCAAATTTCCCACTCCGGACTATCGGATACCCGAGCAATGTGAGCCCTAAATGATGGATTGTTGCTCTCGAAGTAGAAGGGCCACAGATTTAGGCGTCTCGGCAGGAAGTCAGGACTCACCCTAAATTCAAGGCCAGCGTGTACAATGGGTTCTCGACCGGGCATAGCTTCTCGCGTGCGGACTTCGGCCATTATGACACACGCTCACCGCCAGTCTCGAAGGCTGGATCGATAGCGAATTCATACATCGCTTGAATCAGCACGCAGATGTCGTGGCAGAGCACCTTCGCCAGCACTTCGTTGACCTGACCCACGTCTGTCTTACTGCGAACGGAGTCGCCGAACTTGCCCTTAATCATCGAGAACACCGTCTCAACGTTAGAGCGCTTGTGGTATACCTCCTGAATCTCTCTTTGACGGGCGAAAATACGATTGATTATCGCGATCTGCCCCCGCCAAACCTAAGCAAGAACTAGCCCATAGCGGACGGATAGGTAACCGCAGATAATCACCACAGCACTGACCATGCCGACAGATAACGCATCCGTCGCAGACGTGACCGCGACAAGGATAGGAGCTAACCATGAAGATCACCGTTGACGAACAAGGAAACGTTGACCCTCCGGGTTCGCTTGTGCCGACGAACGACCGGACTGGTTACGCATCTAGTCCACCTGGTAGCGTCGAGCCGCCAGAAAGTAGAATGTACAGGTGCCCTAGGTGCCGAAACATCTTTAATGTCTACGAGGGCAAGTCGAACGAATTTCATCACGACTGCCCGCCTTGACGTGTTCCCATGCCCTATCCAGTTTCGCGGCGATATCATCCCAATCCATGAGGCAAAATCACTGTGTCAATTCGAACGCCCGGGTAGGCTTGCCCGAAGTGTGCTGACCGCTTCGGCAACGAGCTTCCCTTGTTCGTCAATAATGTCCAGCAACTGCTCCGGAGTTCGCGTGTCTTCAATGGACTTGCGGTTGGGATTCACCGCCTTCAGGTCGTAGTTCTTGTCTTTGAGGACGGCAACCGGCACGGTCCAGCTTCGTTCGCTCTCGCCGCGAGTCGGTAGCAACTCGAAGAAGCCGTCAAAGCGATCGACGGTGAAAGGCTGGCGCTTCGTGACTTTGACATCGGCGAGGTCGTAGTACCAAACGGACTGCGTGGGAGTACCCTTGGTGAAGAAGAGGAGATTGGTCTTGGACGCAGCGCCCGCATTCATGAAGACTCCTGCAGGCAGGGAGATGATCGACCAGACGTCGAACTCGTCCAGGAGCTTGCGTTTCGTCTGGACGAATGCGTTTTCATTGGTGCGGAAGAGAAAGCCTTCGTCCACGACGATGGCGCAGCGGCCATCGTCTTTGAGGCGGTTCATGACCTCCTGGATGAAGAGGACTTGAGTGGAGCCGGTCTTGAAGGCGAAGCGAGTCTGGGCCTCTTTGCCCTCCTTGCCACCAAACGGTGGGTTAGTGAGAACGACATCGAAGGTGGAGGGCGCGCCTTCGAAGAGACCGCCGTAGACCATCTGGTCGCTCAACGTGTTCCCGTGCCAGATGTGCGGATCATCGATGCCGTGGAGGACGAGGTTAGCGAGGGCGATAGGGTACGCGAGGTTGTCTTTTTCGCGGCCGTAGAAGGTCTGCTCGCCGAGAAGCTGAATCGCGTCTGGGCCACGCTTCTCCGCCTGCGGACGCATGAATTCGTAAGACTGCGCCAGGAAACCGCCGGTACCGCAGCAGGGGTCGTAGACTTTTTCGCCAACCTGCGGAGCGACGGCGCGGATCATGGCACGGATGATCTCGCGAGGCGTGAAGAACTGGCCACCGTCGTTGTTCTTCTCGCCCATCTTGAGGAGGAGTCCTTCGTAGATCTGGGAGAGCGTGAAGATGTGCGTGTCGTCTACGGACCCCGGCTGGAGGTCGTCCAGCTTATCGATGATGTCGAGGAGGTTGCGCTCGGTGTCGATGCGAGAGCGTTCCACGTTTGAGAAGACCTCGCTGACGACTTTCTGGCGGGGCGTCGCGGCGGGCTGCCCCTTAAGGGCGCGAAGGTGCGGGATGAGACCGCCGTCGATGAATCTCATGAAATCGCCGAGAGTGCTTCCCTGGCCGGTCAGCTCAACGCGCTTCTTGCCGTCACGAGCGGCCCAATCGCGCCAGCGATATGGGGCGCCGATCGAGGGAGTGAAGGAAGAACCGACAGCGGCGGCGGAGGCCGTTTCGTCTTCTTCGCGTTCGTCGAGAATGCGGAGGAAGAGCATCCAGGTGAGTTCGGGGACGTACTGAAGTGCGCCGGCGCAGTTGGCACGGCGCATGATGTCGCAGACGGACTTGACGTAGGAATTGAGGGACTGGAGGCCGTTAACGCGGCCGTTGGTTGAGGCCACTAGAGTTCTCCAGCGAAAGCTCGGCGGAGGAGGGATGGAGGTAACGCATCGATGATTGCAAGATCGGTGGTACATGCAGTTGAGATGGCGGCCGACTCTTCGACTTGTCGTGATAGGTCGCTGGCGACTTCGTGCTGTATACGAAGGGACGGCTGCGGTATTGGCAGGGAAGCAAGATGGGAGCGAGTGATCTTCTTCATGGATGAACTGGTGCCACCAGCCCGTTCTGCCCAGTAGGCTGAAAGGTACAGGAAGGAAAGATAGGCTGTCGTGAAGTCGCCGTCGCTCGATTCAACGGGACGAAGCCGGATAGTGAGATCAGACGCGACCACACCTGACGGGCAGCCCTTATACCGTGCCACTCGTCCGACCAACTCAGATGTGTTGCTCCGAGCAACTAGAATTTCACCCGCCGTTAGTACTGCGGCGGTGAAATCATTCGCGCGCATTCGAGCCTCTTTGACCCCGCCTCCGAGGAATCCCGTTTCCGATAGAGCAGCTGTAGTCACGGTCATCACCGGCGTGTCGCCGTCCAGCCGGATGGAGCGCGCTGCCAGGAACTCACACACTTCCCGAAGCAGCACGCGCGGCCACTTTTTCGCTTCCTCGCTCTCGAACACTGAACGTAGCAAGGCCGGAACGAGAGCGTTTGCGGCATGCAAGCGGGCGAGCACTGCCTGCCGGGCGTGGCCGACGGCTTCGAGCTGGTCGCGGAGGATGGCGGCGATGCGTTGCTGTTCGGGGAGGGGAGGGATGGGGATGGGGAAATCCTCGATGGTCGCCTTTGTGAGCGCTTGCCGAGTCGCACCGGTCTGAATGTCTGAGATGTAATTCTGAAACCAGGACGTAGAGATGTAGTACGACAAATACTCGGGGTGCATTGTGCCTTCGCACCGAATTATCGCGACGTGCTGATTGACGTTCGCGGGACATAGTTCGGCGGGCACCACGCACGCCCGGCCGATCGATGCACCAGTAATATTCAACAGCAGGTCCTCTGGTCTTACTCGACTGCCTGCCATCTCAGCATCTTGTTCAGACGTAATGTAAGCCAATCCTTCCACATTGAATCGATTTGAATGAACGTTCTGGCTCCTGATGAGTGGTATTCCAGACCCTCGGTAAGTAGACTGACCCCCCAGCGGCGTAAGACCGCTTCCCACTTTGGATACGTGGTCACCCAGACGAGCCCAGCGCCACCCTATCGCGGGAGTCGACGGTTCGGCGGTCATGCCGCGAAGAGCCGTTCTTTTGTCTTGCGGAGGACCGTTTCGGGTTCGCCGAGGGTCTTGAGGGCGGCGAGGCCGCCGGCTTTGCGGACGGTCCGCGTCTCGAAGACGTGGGGGTTCTCGAGCGCCTCGGTGCCGTCGAGAGCGAACTGGGCTGCGAGTGCTTCGAGTGTTTCAGCGGCTGCTTGGGGCAGGGTCTTGAGCCAGCGCTTGTTCTTGTGCGCGAAGGCTTCGGCACGCGCGGATCTGGTGCGCGGAGCCATTCCGTACGCAATGTCGGCAAGAACGTCGTAGAGATCGCACTTGACGAGGCCGGTGATGTCCCGGATCAGGCGTGCGCCGTTCTCGCCGTTGGGGAGATGCTGCATGAGGTCGCGGCGGTGGGGCGGGACGATCCAGAGGCTGCGGAAGCGCTGTAGGTCTGGTGCTTCGGCGACAAGGCGCTCGGCGAGACGCTGCTGGTATTCCTCGACGGTGATTTTCCGAGCGCGACCGTTCTCGCTGACAACGATGTAGCGGCCTTCGCCGGAGACACGGACTTCGAGGCCTTCTTCGACGCGAATCGTGCGCTCCGGCGGGTGATCCGGGCCCGGGCCGGCCGGAGGTTCGGCGGAGGGAGCGGCGTGGGAGACGAACGCGTGGCCGAAGAGGCGGGTGGCGTCGGTGTAGTCGTAGACGCGGAACATCAGCTTGCCAGTGGGTTCGTCGATGCGAGTGCCGCGTCCGATCATCTGGTAGAAGGCGATGGGCGAACGAACATATTTGAAGAAGACGATGTTGCGGACGGGCGGCACGTCGACGCCGGTGGTGAGCAGCTCGACGGTAGTGGCAACGAAGTGCGAGCGCTGAAGGCCGCGCAGGTCCGCGATGTGCTGGGAGCCACCGACGGAGGCGGTGCACTTGAAGGCGTAAGGGTCGCGACGTTCGCGCCGGTGGTCGACACACCACTGGGAGTAGAGGTTGTTTAGGCGAGCGGCGACCGCGTCGGCGTGGGCGTCGCGGGCGCAGAAGACGATCGTCTTCTGTTCTGCTCCGCCGGTGGCCAACAGGTGGGTGAAGAAGTCGTCGCACATGGCTGCGACGCGGTCGGGGAGTTGGATCTTGTCTTCGAACGAAGGCGCGTCGTAGCGCTCGCGAGCGTCCGCCGCCATCAGAACTTCGCCTGTTCGAGCGTCGGTGAGTTCGAGTGTGAGCTGTTCAATGTCGCCGCGCGTGATGCCGGTCTGGTCGATGTCGACGACGCGACGGATGACTTCGCAGGCGGCTAGGTAACCGTCCTCAATGCCCTGCGAGAGGTCGTATTCGTAGACGGGCTCGCCGAAGTGCTTCAGGTTGTTGGCGGAGATCTGCTCATCCTCCCGCCGCTCGGCCAGGCTGCCGCCGATGATCTCGCGAGGCGTGGCGGTGAGTCCGATCTGGTAGGCGTTCGGGTTGCGAGTGAGGACGTTGCTCCAGCGACCCCAGGCGGAGCGGTGACATTCGTCGATGATGATGTGGCTGAAGTAGTTTTCCGGATAGTGGTCTGTCAGGAACTTGGCATCATCCTCCTCACCGCTGACGTTGAGGGTCTGGTAAGTACCTATGAGGACACGAGCGTTCTTCTGCGGGTTTCCGGAGCTGATCTCGGCCGCATCCGCTCCAAACTGGTTCTGGAGCGCGGTGAGGCCCTGCGAACGGAGCTCCTCGCGGTCGCAGACGAAGAGGGCGCGGTGGAGTTGCCCGGCTTCGGCGATCTTCTTGAGAAGGAGGACCGCGATGAGAGTCTTGCCAGAACCGGTGGCGAGCGATAGAAGGGCGCGCTTCTCTCCTCGAGCGAACTTTTCGAGGACGGCACGTATGGCGGCGTCCTGGTAGTACCGCCGCTGGGATTCCCCGCCGGGATAGCGCATTAGAAGCGGTTTCGCGGCCTCACTTTCGAGCGAGAATCCTTCGGCGTCTTCGTAACGAGCGCGAAGTTCGGCGGGGGTCGGGAATCGGGAGAGCGCGCGCGGGTTGCTCGTGAGACCGGAGCGGCAGTCGTACTCGACGTAGCGATGGCCGTTCGAAGCGAATAAGAACGGCACGTTCATGCGCAGCGCGTAGTTCTTGCATTGCTCCAATCCATGCGATGGAGGCAAGGCCTCTGCCTTCGCCTCGATCAGGGCAACGGCGATCGGTTGAGTGTCGGGGCGGACGACGACTCGGAGGACGTAGTCGACGCGTCCCCCGCGCGGACTCCGGCGGGCGCGACCTTCGATGATTTCGATACCGGGTGCCGTCTCTTCGCGGCGGATAAGATCTTCCGTCCAGCCGCGGTCGTGCAGAACGGGATCGATGAGCTTGGCGCGCGTGTCAGCTTCGGAGAGCGTCATCGTGGGCAAATCTTACGGCGGCCCGGGCAGCAACGCCAAGCAAGGCATGTGATTTGCCGATCTAACAGGTCAGGCGATTGTATACCAGACGCGGGAATCGTGTAAACTGGTGGCATGTCGGGCAAACTTCGGCTGGCCGCCGGTGGCGCATTTGTTGGGACGCTGGTGATCGTCTTGACTGCCTATGGAGTGCAGGGCAAGAAGATGCCTGACTGGCTCTTCGTGCTACTTATCGCAGCGGGCCTTCTGATTCTCGCCGTCTCCGCCGTGACGTGGCTCTGGACTGCCGTTCTAGTTCCTGCGCGGGAGTACAGTCGAAGTCATGGGTTACGGTGGCCAGTTTTTGATATCAACGCGGCGCATCCACATCAATGGCTGCTCGATATTGCGCACAAAGACGCGGAGAGTCCGGAAGGGTGCCTAATCGTAATGAGGCAGGCGGTACGGAATTGGGACGTCGATCCAAACACATTGAGACCGTGGATCGAAGTTGGGGTGCACCTACATAATGTCGGGGTGTACAGCCTTCTAGTGGGGCCGGCAAAGGGTCGCGGCAGCTATCAGGGCCAAGAGTTGCCAGAGGCAATTGAGACGGACGACACGACCAGGGTGCCTCCGAGGCAGTCGTTTGAACTACGGCTAAAGCAGTACATTCCGCGAGAGATGGTTCAGGCGATCTATGACGAGCGCCGCAATCATAAGAAGGTCTCGCTCGGCATAGGGAATATCACCGTCGCCGTACAAGCGGAGTGCCTTAATGCTCCTGTGAAGAACTGGCGCATCCAAGTACCCGACAACTTTTTCAGAGCCGAAGACTAGGCGATGAGCTGCTTGTATTCTAGAGTCTCAGCCCGGACAAGCTTCATGAGTGCGTCACGGAACAGGTACTCGTTGTGACGGTTGTTAAAGCGAAACTGGAACTCGTCAACGTAGGCTGGCAGGTGCTTGGCCGAGAGCTGGTGATAGGAACCGACAACGGACCGCTTGAGCAGCGACCCGACGCCCTCGACGTTGTTGGTGTGAACCTGCTGGCCACGCACCCATTCGTCGGTGCACGTCTCATCGGCTTCTTCGACACCAGAGAGCAGCGTGGCGCTGTCGTTTTTCATGGCGGCGCGGATGCGGTGGCACAGGTACCAGGCTGTCTTGTAGGACACGCCGAGCGTGCGCTTCATCTGGTTGGCGCTGATGCCCTTGCGGGCCTCGACCATGAGCAGCACGGCCATGAACCACTTGCGGAGCGGCAGCTTGGTGTCGTGGAAGATGGTTCCCGACATTACCGAGAACTGGTAGCCGCATGAGTAGCAATCCCACACGTACCGTTCGGAATCATAGGCGTGACGATCGCCGTTACAGCGCGGACACCTCACGCCTTCCGGCCAGCGAAGCTCTGCCAGCGTCTCACGGCACGCCTTCTCAGAACCGAACACATCCATGGGCTGGAACACGTCGATTTCACCGGTGACCATAGGAGTCTCCCTTATGCCGAAGCCGACGAAGAAAGCGCACGAAATGACGACGGATGAACTGGCCCACAGGGTCTTCCCGCACAAAGTGGTGCAAGAGCTACGGCGAGTCGCCAACCCTGAACCGAAGCCGCGCTCCGCGAAGCCCGCGCGTTCATCACACCCTTAGATTGCCGGAGATAAGCCACCGCGTCAAGTATACAGTAAACACTAAACATAATGTGCTGCTTTTCGACCACTAAATTGCATCTGTAATCGGTCAACATTAAAGACCATCCTCGCTGCGCAGATATAAATCGACCTTACCGTGGATGCCTAATTCCGGAAGTCCTCCGTAATCCCAAAACACGAAATTACCAAACGAACTCCACCCAAAAAACGCGGAAACGAGCCGTGGATGGTGTCGTGCGCGAGCAGGGGCGCCAGGACGATAAAGAGCGCCTGCACGACGAGAACGACGACAAGCAGGCCGGTGATCTGGCGCAGCGGCTGGCTCCGGGAGGCGTGACGTGGCGTGGCGCGCGCAGCCGTCGCTTCGCCCGCATCCTGGCTCCCGCGACCTGACACCTCGCAGCCAACCTGCTATCATCCGGCTCGTATCTACGCTTGGGGGAACATTGACCGAACTCGCCCTGGAAGGCATCCGCGTTGTCGACCTATCGCAAGGGATAGCGGGACCGTATTGCACGAAGCTGCTCGCTGAGCTCGGCGCGGAGGTCATCAAGGTCGAGCCGCCCGCGGGAGACTACACGCGACGGCTGGGGCCGTTTCCGGGAGACGTACCGGACGCCGGCAAGTCTGGCCTCTTCATCCACCTCAACGGCAACAAGAAGAGCGTCACCCTCGACCTCGGGGGTGATGAAGGGCGCAGCGTCCTCGGCAAGCTGCTCGCCAAAGCCGACGTGCTCGTCGAGAGCGAGACGCCCGGGCGGATGGCAGAACTTGATCTCGACTACAACGACCTTCGGAATGCATACCCGCAGCTTGTCTACTGCTCACTGACGCCGTTCGGGCAAACAGGGCCTTACGCGAAATTCGCGGGCAACTCGCTGGCCGTGATGGCGCTCTCCGGCCTCATGTACATCACCGGCGACCCGGACAAGCCTCCCCTCGTCACAGGCGGCGAGCCGGCGGAGTATTTCGGCGCGCTGCACGCCTGGGTCGCCATCCTCGCCGCGCTCGAGCATCGCGCGGCCACCGGCGCCGGCCAGCACCTCGACGTTTCCTGGCTGGAGGCGCTAGGCTCCGCGGACGAGTACAACACCCCGATGTACTCCTACCTGGGCGCGATCCGCCGGCGCTTCTACTCGCGCCACCACATCCCGACCTACCCGAGCGAGATCTTCCCCTGCCGCGATGGTCACATCGTCGTCATCGGCGGCGCTGCCGGTTTCCCGCTGATGATGGCAATCTTGCTGGAGAACCCCGAACTGGAGAACACCCCACTCTTCCAGAACCTCTGGCTGCGCACGATGCAGTGGCGTGAGTTCGAGGAGATCCTGCGGCCCTACCTGGCAGAACACGACTGGCAGGACCTGCTGACCCGAGCGCAGGAGCTGCGTATCCCCTTCGCGGCCGTGCTCAACCCGCGGACGCTGCTCGAAAGCGAACACCTGCGCGAGCGCGGCTTCTTCACCGAGATCGACCAGCCGGGCGTCGGCAAACTTCCGATCGCCGCCAACATCTTCCGGATGTCGGAGACGCCGTTGCGCAGCGGGCCAGCGCCGGCGCTTGGCGAGCACGACAACGTGGCGGCGGAGGCTGTGCGGTGACGCTTCCACTTGCCGGCGTGCGCGTGCTCGACCTGGCGCAGGTTTACGCCGGGCCGACCTGCACGCGCCTGCTCGCCGACCTCGGCGCCGAGGTCATCAAAATCGAAGGGCTGAAGCGGATGGACATCACGCGCAACTTCGTGATGCCCGAAAACGACAGCGCCGGCGACTACTGGAACCGGGGCGGCTACTTCCTCCTGCGCAACGGCGGCAAGAAGTCGCTGACGCTGGACTTCAGCGAATCATCCGGCGGCGCTGGAATCGAGATCGTCAAGAAGCTCGCGCTGCACTGCGACATCGTCGTCGAAAGCTTCACGCCGCACGTCATGCACAAGCTCGGCATCGACTACGGCTCGCTGCGGAAGTTGCGGCCGGACGTGATCATGATCTCTCTCTCCGGCTACGGGCAGGACGGCGCCTGGCGCGACTTCTCGGCCTACGGCATGGGCCTGGAGCCGGCATCGGGCATCTCCTCGCTGACCGGCTACGAAGGCGGCGGCCCGCTGCGTACCGGCATCTCGTTCACGGACCCCTACTCCGGCATCGTGGGCGCCGGCGCGGTGCTGGCGGCGCTCGTCTACCGGCGTCGCACCGGCAAGGGCCAGTACATCGACCTCTCGGAGCAAGAAGCGGCGATCCCGGTGACCGGCTACGCGGTGATGGACTACGCGATGAACGCCCGCCAGCCACAGCGAATGGGCAACCGCAGCCTCTGGCACGCACCGCAGGGCTGCTACCGTTGCGCCGGCGATGACAACTGGCTTGTGTTGACGGTCCGCGACGACGCCGAGTGGGCCGCGTTCTGCGCCGCCGTTGGGCACAACGAGTGGGCGAGCGACCACCGCTTTGCCGACGTGCTCTCCCGCCGCGACAACCACGACGCGCTCGACCGCCTGATCGAGTCGTGGACTCAGACGCAAGACCACATTGAAGCGATGCAGGTACTGCAGGCGGCGGGCGTCATCGCCGCGGCCGTGCTCAACCCCAAGGAAGTGCTGCTCGACCCGCACCTGCGAGAGCGTGGCTTCTTCGATATGGTCAATACGGAAAACGCCGGCGTCCGTCCGGCACCGCACCAGCTCGGCGCGAAGTTCTCGGCGTTCGAGATGCCCAGCGCCCGCCGCGCTCCCAGGCTCGGCGAGCATAACCGCGACGTGCTGCAGGGCTTGCTCGGCCTGAGCGACGAAGAGTTCGCCCGCCTCGAACAGCAGAAGGTTATCGGTGACACACCGGAGGGCGCAGTTCCACTGCCCGTGATGCGGATGTTCGTCCAGTGGCCGCTCACTTCGTACCAGAATATGGGCGCGCTAGGCGGGCTGGAGAAAGACTACCGGGAGCAACTAGGTATCGCGCCAAAGGAACAGAAGGAGTAACGTCATGAAATTCGGAGCCGTCCCCAACCAGTCGGGTTGCAGCTGGCAAGAGCTGCTGGGCATCTGGCAAGAGCTGGACCGCGAGCCCGGCTTCGATTCGCTGTGGCTGATGGACCACTTCGTGTCCGGGTTCGGGCAAGAGTTCGGGTCCGGCGAGCCATGCATGGAGGGCTGGACCGCCCTCGCCGCGCTGGCCCAGGCGACTTCGCGCGTGCGGCTGGGCATCCTCGTCACCGGCAACACGTACCGTCAGCCGGCCGTCCTCGCCAAGCAGGCCACGACCGTCGATCACATCTCCGGCGGACGGCTCAATTTCGGGATTGGCGCGGGCTGGCACGAGTACGAGAACCAGGCGTTCGGGCTGGGTCTGCCGCCGGTTAAGGAGCGCATGGATCGCCTCGAGGAGTCCGTGCACCTGATCAAGCTGCTCTGGACGGAACAACGGCCAAGCTTCGCGGGCAGGTACTACAGCCTCGACCGGCCGCCCTACAATCCGCCAAACCTGCAGGAGCCGCACCCCCCGATCCTCATCGGCGGCGGCGGCGAGAAGCGGACGCTTCGCATCGTCGCCAAGTACGCCGACATCGCCAACGTCTCCGGCACGCCGGACGAGGTGCGCCACAAGTTCGCGGTGCTGGATGGCTACTGCAAGGAGATCGGCCGCGACCCGAAGAGTATCCGCCGCACGATCCAGGTCCCGCTCTTCCTCAGCGAAAAGGAGTCGTTCAAGCAGCGCGTCCTGCAGGGGATGTCCGCCGCGACCGGCCGCACGCCAGAAGAAGCGGCCAAGAGCATCCTCCTGGGCAACGTGACCGAGGTGAAGCAGCAGGTCGCCGGCTTCCGTGACGCCGGCGTCGAGGAGATGTACCTCGCGCTCTGGCCGCGCTTCATCCGCGAGCCGGTCATCCACTTCGCTCGCGAAATCATCCCTGAGTTCGCCTAGAACCTACCGGCTTTCTGGACGAGAATCGCCGCGGAAGGAGTCTGCCATGCGCGTGTTCGTTGCGGGAGCGACCGGCGTCCTCGGCCAGCCGACGCTGAAAGGGTTGGTCGCAGCGGGGCACGAAGTACGCGGCTCTGCCCGCGGCGAGGAGAAAGCCGCCCTCCTCCGCTCCCTGGGCGCCACGCCGGTCACGACTGACCTCTTCGACCCTGCGTCCGTGCGCGAGGGCGTCGCAGGTTGCGACGGCGTCGTGCACCTGGCGACCAAGATCCCCTCGCTCATGCGAATGCGCTGGAAGGGCGCCTGGAAGGAGAACGACCGCCTTCGACGCGACGCCACCCGCAACCTCGTCGACGCGGCGCTGGCCGCCGAGGCGCAGGTCTTCGTTCAGGAGTCGATTACGTTCGTTTACGCCAACGGCGGCGACAACTGGCTCGACGAAGAGGCGCCGGTCGCCCTGGTCTGGAGCCCGCTCGAATCGGCCATAGACGCCGAGCGCGAAACGAAACGCTTCGGCGAAAGCGGCGGGCAGGCGGTGATCCTGCGCTTCGGCCTCTTCTACGCTCCCTACGCCGCCAGCACGATCGACACCGTAAAGCTGGCGCGCCGCAAGATGTTCGGGGTGATAGGCGACGGCAAGAATTACTTCTCCTCGATCTACGTTGACGACGCCGCGGCAGCCGTCGTCGCCGCGCTGAACGCGCCATCCGGGACGTACAACATCGTCGAGGACGAGCCGGTGCCGCAATCGGAGTACGCCCAGGCGCTGGCCGATGCCTTCGGGCTGGGCAAGCCGCGCCACGTTCCGAAGTGGCTGGGCAAGCTGGTCGCCGGCGGCCCCTCGAAGTACATCCTGCAATCGCAACGCGTCTCCAACCGCCGCTTCAAGGAGGCGACCGGCTGGGCGCCTAAGTATCCCAACGTCCGCGAAGGCATGAAAGAAGTCGCCTCCGTGATGCCGGGCAAGAAATAGCGTGGCGCGAGTACTTGTGACTGGCGGCACGGGCGTGCTCGGGCGCGAGCTCGTGCCGCGGCTGGGGAAGGCCGGCAACATCGTGCGCGTGATGAGCCGCCGCGCGGGCAAGTCGAACGCCGCCGGGGACGTCGAGTGGGCGCAGGCCGACATCATCACTGGCGCCGGCATGGCCGAAGCGGTCCGCGCTGTCGACGCCATCATCCACGCGGCGTCGAGCCCGCAGAAGAAGACGCGCGAGACAGATGTCGAAGGCACGCGGCGGCTGCTGGAGGCGGCGAAGGCGGCCGGCGTCTCGAACTTCTACTACATCTCGATCGTTGGCATCGACCGCATTAAGTACGGCTACTACGAAGCAAAGCTCGCTGCCGAGAAAGTGATCGAGGTGGGCGGCGTCCCCTATACGATCCTCCGCGCGACGCAGTTCCACTCTCTGCTTGGCGACGTCTTCCTGCCGATGCTTGTGCGCGGTCCTTTCATCTTCCTGCCGGGCTCGCTCAAGTTCCAGCTGATTGACTCCGGCGAGGTGGCGGATCACATGGTGCAAACGCTGGCCAACGGTCCCGCCGGACGCCTGCCGGACATCGGCGGGCCGGAGGTGCAGACGCTGAGAGTGATCGCCCGCGACTGGCTAAACGCGCGCGGCGAGCACCCGGTCATGGTGCCGCTGCCCGCTGTCGGCTTCATGCGCGGCATGGCTAAGGGGTACAATTGCTGCCCGGAGAGCAAGTTCGGCAAGATCACCTGGCGCGAGTGGCTGAAGCAGCGCTACGGCAGTTCGGCGTAGGGCGCAGCATCCACATGACGGGTACCAGCCCTGCCAACGGTTTGACCGTACTGATCAGCTCAGCATCTGCCCACGAAAATGCTGCGCTCAAAGACATACCGACTAGATGCGAGAGGCTGTTGGGCGCGGCGCTTTGCTAAAGGCAATCTAAGGGACAGCGATCAAACGTTGTGACTCGCCGTGGCGGCGTGCGATGAGCATAGCGCTGAGCCCCTACAAGTTCGCCCCGCTTGCAAATCTGCTCAAACGTCGAGCTATTATAGAGACTCCCCCCTGCGAATCACCGGGGTGGGACCGCTATGGGTAACTGCTTGGCCTGCGCACACGAACTGGAACGCCACCTCTTTGGCGGAATGTGCTTCTATTGCGACTGCAAGCGCGCCGTCGTGGATACAACCGCGGGGGTCTTCCTGGGCGCACCCGATACGAAGACGAAGCCGTCGACCAACGGCACCGGCAAGCGCAAGAAGTCCGGCACGCCACGCCTCGGCAACACGTAACCCGCCGTTACGAGTCGGCCTGTAGCTCGCGCTGGCGGTCGCGCTCCAGGCCGACCTGCTCCGCCGAGCGACCGAAGATGTGCGGCGGGTCCCAGCCCTGCAGCCCCGCGTAGGTGTCGATCTGCGAGCGGTGGTGCACCTCGTGTTCCAGGCACATCATCAGGATGCGCCAGCCCGGCAGTGTGCCCTCCGTATCGATCATCTGGACCCGCCGCGTCAGCCAGTCCGCCGGCGTGCCCTCGAGCCGCCTCCGAAACTCGGCGAAGCTTTCCTCGAGCACCGGCAGCCAGTCCGCCTGTGACTCGCACGAGCGCAGAGGGAAATCGAATATCCAGCCTTCACCGCGATAGGCCCGCGCGAAGTACAGTCGCGACCCGCCCATGTGCCGCACGATTTCGCCGATCGACCAGGCGTTTTCGCCTTCGCCCGCTTCCGGCCGGTAATCAGCCGCCTCGTGAGGCAACGCGTCAACGTCACGCAGGCTCCGCTTGTGCAGCCCCCCGTAGTAGCGCAGATACGTCTCGACATCCGTAAACATCGCCTTGCCATTGTACGGGAGATACGGGCCGCAGATTAACGCAGATTGGACGCAGATTTTTTGCCACAGATGGACACAACTGAAACACAGATTCATCCAATGCCACAGAGTGCCCCTCCCCCGCCGGAGCGGGAGAGGAGTGAGGGGTGAGGGGTGAGGGAACACCGCGCACCTAACACCTGTACACCTGACACCGCATATACTTTTCGCCATGCGACAGATGGACCGCCGCCTGATGATCCTGATGCGGCTGCGCGAAGAAGCCGCCGTCCGCGCCTCCGACTTGGCGGTGGAGTGCGGCTGCTCCGTGCGGACCGTGTACCGCGACATTGACGCGCTCTCGCAATCCGGCGTGCCCGTAGCCGCGATGCCGGGGGAGGGCTACCGGCTCGTGCCCGGCTACCACCTGCCGCCGGTCGCCTTCACCGCGGACGAGGCTGTGCAGCTGCTGCTCGGGGCGGACATCGCGCTCGGCCTTGGTACGGCGCCGCAGCGCGAGGCGACGCACTCAGCGGCCGCGAAGGTCGAAGCAGTGCTCCGCCCGGAGACGCGTGCCACTGTCAAGCGCCTGCGGGAGCGCATCCGCATCTCACAGGAGATGCGCCGGGAGCCGTCGCCCTGGCTGGCCGTCCTCCAGCAAGCCGTCCTGCAGCAGCGAGTGCTGTTCCTACGCTACCACTCGTACAGCCCCGACAAGATCACGGAGCGCCGCGTGGAAGCGCACGGACTCGTCTACTACGGCAACGACTGGCACATGGTCGCCTACTGCCATCTGCGCGAGGCGATGCGCGACTTCCGCGCCAGCCGCATCCGCGAGGCCGAGCTGCTCCCCGATACGTTCGAGCGGCTGGGCGAGGTGCAGTGGTACGCCGACGACATGGAAGGCCGCTCGTTCGAGGTGCGGGCGTGGATCGACACGACCGCCTTGCCCTGGGCGCGCGAGACGCCGGCCTTCGGCTTCGAGCGTGAGGAGCCCGGCGAAGGCGGCTCGACGTTCGTTTTCGCCTGCCGTGACTTGCGCCGGCTCCTGCCCTGGATGCTGAGCTGGGGCGCCTCCGCGCGCGTGCTCTCCCCGCCGGACGTCGTCGACAGGCTTCGCCAGGAAGCCCAAGAACTGGCGGGCCGGTACGCGCGCGAATAGAACCGAGAACTCGGAACCCACGGGACCCTCGGCCCGTCGGGTTTCTGTATCCCTGGACACCTCCTGACACAATGCTGTCAGCGAGGGCCGCTATCGTCGTCTCGGAAGGAGCGATTGC
The DNA here is from genome assembly GCA_036732045.1 of Chloroflexota bacterium. Taxonomy (GTDB): domain Bacteria; phylum Chloroflexota; class Dehalococcoidia; order SM23-28-2; family RBG-16-64-32; genus DATKKM01. Next base: position 21,046 of record DAINDD010000013.1, on the reverse strand, counting down.
ATGGCTCTCGTGACCGAACGATCTGGCATCGACATCCTGCGCGACGCCGCCGAAGGAAAGATCGCGATGCCGCCGGCTTGCCGCATTACTCGGCTGGCAGGAGTTGGAGATTCGGCCCGGCCACGTGCGCGTCCGCTACGAGGCGCGGGAGGCATTCTACAAACTGCAGGGCGTTGTCCAGGGCGGCTTTCTCGCGGCGATGCTCGACGATGCTATGGGGCCGGCCGCGTTCACACTCCTTGACGAAGGCAGCTTCGCCCCGACGCTGGAGATGAAGGTCAGCTTCGTCCGCCCGGCGCGCGCAGGGCCAGTCATCGCCGAGGGGCATGTCCTGCACCAATCGCGGCGCTTTGTGCATGTGGAAGGGCGGCTCACGACCGAAGACGGCCAGCTCATCGCGACAGCGACCGCAACACTCGTAATCTCACGGCAGAAGGAGGAGCCATGAAACCAACCAGCTTCATCGTCAATATCACCAGCGAAGCGCCCGACCGCATGAAGACCTTCTACCGTGACGTCCTGGAGCTGCCGCCGAACCCGGATATCGGCGACGGCGCATTCGACCTGTTACCCGGCCTGACTCTGACCATCGACGGGCACAGCGAAACGAAGGGCAAGGCCAAGGAGCCGCACCGCCTGCTTATCGACTTCTTCGTCGACGACGTCGCAGCCGAGCAGACCAAGCTCAAGTCCAAGGGTGTCAAGTTCATCCGCGAAGAAGTCAAGGAGTACTGGGGCGGCGTCATCTCGACCTTCCTCGACCCCGACGGCAACTACTGCCAGCTCGTCCAGTACAAGCCGGGGTAGCATACGATGGACCCCGCTGGCAAAGTCGCCCTCGTCACCGGCAGCGGCCTCGGAATCGGCCGGGGCATCGCTGCCGTTTTGGCCAGAGCCGGCGCGTCTATCGTCGTCAACGACATCGGCGAGGACGATGCCCGCGAGACCGTTCGCCGGATCGAGGCTGACGGTGGCAAAGCTACCTTCGTCCGCGCCGACATCACGCTACCTGCGGACGTAGACCGGATGATCGCCTTCGCCGAGGACAGCTTCGGGGGACTCGATATCCTGGTCAACAACGCCGGCGCCGGCGAGCCGCCGGGTTTCCCGGTCGCCCCGCCGGAACGCTGGAACGCCGTCCTCGACGTCTATCTTCGCGCGACGATGGCCTGCACCCAGACGGCCCTCCAGTCTTTCGACCGGCGCGGCGGCGGTGCTGTCGTTAACATTTCATCGTTGGCCGGCGTTGGATATCGTCCGTACTGGTGGCCTGAGTATGCAGCCGCCAAGGCCGCCGTGATCCGGCTCACCACCGCGCTCGGCTCGCTCGCTGAAACGAGGAGAGTGCGTGTCAACTGCGTCTGTCCGAACTGGGTCGCCACGGAGAAGGTCAAGCTGACCGTCGCCGCCATGTCCGAGACACAGCGCCGCGAGCAGCACGTCCCGGACGAGCTGGCGTCGACTGAAGATATCGGCGAGGTCGTTCTCGAATTCGTGCGCGACGAGACGATGGCCGGCCGCATCATTCATCACTTCGCCCACGGCGAGCAGAGGCTGGTGCCGTTCGAAGAGGAGTTCTGACGGCGCGCCGGCTAATGCCGGCCGGGGATCTGGATCTCCGGCGACTCGAAAACGACGCGCGTCTCCGGGACCCCGGTGGCCAGGCGCCGCCGTAAGAGCCGAGTCGAGATGAATCCGTGGTTGGGCGCGAACAGCCAGACCAGCGCAAAGAACGCCGTGGCGACAAGCACGATCGTGCCGCCGGCTGCGACGTTGTTGTAGTACGACACCCAAAGCCCGACGACGCCCGAGACTGCCCCGATGGCCGCACTTCCCACGATCATCACGGGTAGCCGGTCGGTCAGCAGGCGAGCCGCCGCCGCCGGCGTGATCAGCATCGCCACTACGAGGATGTTGCCGACCGCCTGCAGCGACACCACGATCGTCAGCGAGATCATGACCAGCAGCAGCAGGTCGAGCCAGAAGACAGGCAGCCCCATCGCCTGCGCAGCCGCCCGGTCAAAGGATATGATTAGCAGCTCTTTGTACAGCAGCACGATCAGCACGATGACGACGGCGCCGGCGATCGCCGAGAGCACGATGTCGTGCGTCGTCACGCCGAGGACGTTGCCGAAGAGGAATGATGCCAGGTCGCGCGTGAAATTGCGCGACGAACTGATCAGCACGATGCCGAGCGCAAACGACCCGGCAAACAGCACGCCGATCGCGGAGTCTTCCTTCACCCGCCGGTTGGTCGCCACAACGGCGATCGACCCCGACGTCGCCACACCGAAGAGCAGCGCTCCCCAGAAGATGCTGGCGCCTAGCAAGAAGGCGATCACGATGCCGGGGAAGATCGCGTGCGAGAGCGCGTCGCCGATGAACGATAGCCCCCGCAAGACGACGTACGTGCCGATAGCGCCGGTCACTGCGCCCATCAGCACGACCTCAACCAGCGCCCGTCGCATGAACTCGTACTGCAGGGGGTCCGTCAGGTAGTCGAGGCCGGGCATCAGTCGTGCTCGCCGCCGAGGTTCTCGTGTTCGTGTGAATGGTGCGCGTGCTCTCCGGCGTGGTGCGTGTGAACGGGCTCGCCGTCGTTCGCCCGGCCGAGCATGATGACCGGCCCGCCATACGTCGCGGCCAGGTTGTCCGGCGTGTATGTCTCGGCCAACGGGCCATACGACACCATCCGCTCGTTGACGCAGCAGAGGCAATCGCACGCGCAAGAGGCCGACACGAGGTCGTGGGTAGCCAGCAGGACGATCTTGCCGGCCAGCCGCTGCTGTTCGATCACCTGCATGATGATCTCCTGCGTGGTGGAGTCGATGCCATTCATCGGCTCGTCGAGGAGCAAGACGTCAGCCTCCTGGGCAAGCGCCCGGGCGATGAAGACGCGCTGCTGCTGGCCGCCGGACAGCTGGCCGATCTGCGTATTCCTGAATTCGAGCATGTCGACTGTCGCGAGCATCTCCCGCACGACGTCGCGGTCGTGGCCGCCGGGGCGCCGCAGCCAGGGCGTGCGCGGGTAGCGGCCCATCATCGTGACGTCGTAGACGGTGACCGGGAAGTCCCAGTCCACAACCTCGCGCTGCGGCACGTAGGCGATCTGGGATCGCATCTTCGTGGCCGACCGTCCGAACAGCATAACGCTGCCGTTGACTACGGGCGCGATTCCGAGGATGGCTTTGAGCAGCGTACTCTTGCCGCCGCCGTTTGGCCCGACGACGCCGACCACCTGCCCACGCCGGATATCCGCCTGCACGCCGTTAAGCACGACCTTGCTCCCATAGGCGACGGTCAGGTCGCGTATGACCAGGCAGTCTTCGTGATCGGCAGGAGGCGGCTGCGATTCGAGCATGGCTACTTCAATGCGTCGGCGATCTTGCGCGCGTTCGTTACCAGCATACCGTCAACCGTATCAGCGCCGCTGCCCGGCGCTCCGAGCGAGTCGCCGTAGAGGTCGTCCACGATCTTGACGCCGGCGTCGTTGGCGAGAGTGGTGGCGAGCTTGGGGTTGACGCTCGACTCCGCGAAGATCGCCTTCACGTGCTCGCGAGAAATCGTATCGAGAAGCGCCGCCGTTTCCTGGGCCGAAGGCTCGGCCTCGGTCGAAACGCTGGGGATTACGGCGCCGACGACCTGCAGGCCGAACGCCCGCGCGAAGTAGCCCAGCGCATCGTGATTGGTAACCAGCTTTCGATTATCGGGCGGTATCTCGTTGATGATCGACTGCACCTGGGCCTTGGTATCGTCCAGCTTCTTCTTGTAGGCGGCAGCGTTAGCATCGTACGCCGGCTTGTTGATGGGATCGGCCTTGTCCAGCGCTGCGGCGATATTGTCGACCATGATCTTGTCGTTGTCCGGGTCGTGCCAGACGTGCGGGTCGTCTACCGTTGCACCGTTCTCGTCAATCTTCAGGGGCGTGATGCCAGCGGTCACCGTCGTCACCTGCGCGTGCGCTCCCGCCTGGAGGGTGCCGTCCAGCCAGTCATCCAGGCCCAGGCCGTGGCGCAGGATCGCGTCGGCGCCTTCAATTTTCGTCAGGTCGCTGGCGGTAGGCTCAAACGTGTGGGGGTCAGCGCCCGGCTGGATCAGACCGCTGAGGTCGATCCAGCCGCCGCCGACTTCACGGGTGAGCGCCGTGATCTGCACGGTGGTGGCGACGACGTTCAGTTTAGCGGTCGTGGACGAACCGCCGGGCGAGCTAGACGTCGAACTGTCGTCGCCGCTACAAGCCGTCAACAGCAGCACCGGGACGAGGACGACAAGCGCCAGAAGAGGCTTGATTTCGTTTGGTAATTTTGATGGTTTTCTGATACCCAGTCTCACCACCGGCGAAAAAATTTTCATCGTGCTCCCGCTCCGGCCGGCACGCGAGATCGGCATGTGGCGCAGCGGCCGTACAACTCCAGCCAGTGGCCTTCGACCTCGTAGCCGGTGGCGTCGGAGAGCTCGCGGATGGCGTCCTTGATCGCGCACTGATCGAGGTCCTGGACGGCGCCGCAGCCGGTGCAGACGACGTGGTGATGATGGCCGCGCCACGAGACCATGTAACGCGTGCTCCCGTCTCCGAAGAGCACCCGGCAGACGACGCCGATCTCGGTCAGCAGGCGGATGGTGCGGAAGACGGTGGCGCGGCCGGCGCCCCGACAGTGGGTGACGAGGTCGTCGACGGTGAAGTGGCCGGTCTGGGCCAGCGCCAAGGCGATTACCGCGCGCCGCGAAGGCGTGACGCGATAGCCGCGGGCCTCGAGCTTCAGCGTAATGTAAATCAGGTCTGACATGATACTTGGTCTCAAGTGAGACACTGTATCAGGCGTGTCGGCTTGCTGTCAAGTGATGGCGCGGGAGAACCTAGAACCCAGAACCTAGAACCGGTCGGACTTGCGTGTGCCTGAGTGGGGATGGGATTTGTTTTCGCGCCGAGTTATTGGCGCGCTAGTTGGACGCCAGGTTGCCGTAGAGCAGCCAGGTGGCGCGCTGGCTGCCGCTCATCGGCGCCTTCTCCACCGTGATGCCGATTCCGGCCGGAGTTCCCGTGAGCGCCGAGTAGTCCATCGTCACCTGGCAGGTGCCGTTGGAAGAATCAAACGCCTGCATGGGGTTCGCCTTTTGCGCCGAGCCGTTCTTCGTCACCACCCAAAGCTCGAACATGGTACCCGCTACGAGCGCGGGCAGACCTTCGCAGAGCAGGAAGCCCTTTTGCTGTGCCGGGCTCCAAGTGTAGTATGCCTCGGCCAGGCTACCAGCGGGGTCCGTGACGGGCACCTGCACGCGGTGATCGTCGGCGAGCACCGTGAAGATCGACTGCTGATCAGAGAGCTGTCTGCTCGTCGTCTGGAGCTGCTGCTGAATCTGCGACGTCGATGAGGCGAGTTGCGTCTGCAGGTCGCTGTTCTTGTTGCGTAAGTCTTGCACCTGCAAGCCGAAGAACGCCGAGGCGACCAGTGCCGCCAACGAGGCGACTCCCAGTGCGCCTGCGGTCGCCGGCCAGGGCAGGCGGAGCCGGCTCCAGATGCCAGGGGATTTGCTGCCCAGCGATCGCTCGCGTTGCGCCTGGGCGATGATACGCTCCCCCAGCCGCGCCGGCGCCTCCTCCATCTGAACGGTGAGCGCCAGGAGAGCAGCCGTCTGCTGGCCCTTCGAGAGCTCGTCCCAGCAGCGCACACAGTCCGCAACGTGCTCCTCGACGACAGCCGCGTCAGGGGGATCGGCAGCGCCCAGAGCGTAGGCGTCCAGCAGCTCGCGGATTTGCTCGCAGTCCATCAACGCTCCCATCGCAGCTCCGGAGTGAGAGCGGCGCGCAGCTTCTGCATGCCAAGCCGGATGCGCGTCTTGACGGTGCCGAGAGGCTGGCCGAGCCGCTCCGCGATCTCTTGCTGGGTGAACCCTCCGAAATACGCCAACTCAATCGTTTGACGCTGCTCCTGTGGCAGTTGTGACATTGCGGTGAGGATCAGCCGTCGCTGATCGGAAAGCTCAGCCGTGAGCGCCGGATCGTCAGTTTCAGGACCGGGAAAGTCCCGCTCTTGCTCCTCCGGCGAGGCCGCTTCGTGGCGATAGCGGCGGCGGCGCGAGCGTACTTCGTCGACCGCGCGGTTGCGGGTAACGGAAGTCAGCCAGGTGGAGAATTTGCCCCTGGCCGACGTGTAGTTTTCCGGCTTGCGCCAGAGCCTCAGAAAAACCTCTTGCACCATGTCCTCAGCCACGTGCGCATCCCTGACCACCCGCAGAGCCGCAGAGTAGACCAGGTTCGCGTAGCGCGCATATAACGTCCGATAAGCCGTCAGGTCCCGGTAGACCAGACGCTTCATGAGCTCTTCGTCGTCCAGCCCCCGGTAGAGAGCTTCGTCAGGAGATACGTCGTGCATTAAAGAAACAGATTCGTCTACGTGCATTCTGAAGCCGGTGCGGAGCAGTTTATCAGATTGGAAATCATACTAGGCCAACGTTAATGCGGCGTTAATGCCCAGCTTCCTATCCTGAATCCGGATATGGATACGTGGACGGCCGGCAAGGAGACGGCGTGAGCGCGCGGTTCGTGGCAGCATTCGTAACCCTGACTCTCGGCGCCGGGCTGGTCACCGCGGCTTGCGGCAGCTCCAGCGACAGCTCGACCTCCACGTCCGCGAGCGCTTCCGCCCCCGCAACGCCTGCGCCAGCCCGGACGACCTCCAGCGGCAGCCAGCTGACCACAGTCGATCTCGTTGAGCAGCTGCGTCCCTCGGTGGTCCACATCCTCAGCGAAACGTCCAGCTTCAACGTCTTCGGGCAGGTGGTGCCGCAGCAAGGCGTCGGCACCGGGATCATCCTCGACGCAGACGGCCACATCGTCACGAACAACCATGTCATCACCGACGCTAACGGCAGTCCGGTGGACAAGATCACGGTTACGCTTTCGGACAACAACCAGTACCAAGCGACGATCGTTGGGCGCGACACCCCGACCGACCTGGCAGTGCTGAAAATCACCGCCAGCAGCCTGACGCCGGCCGCTCTTGGCGTCTCAGCCGACCTCAAGGTCGGGCAGGACGTGATCGCGATGGGCAACGCGCTCGACCTGCCCGGCGGCCCGACCGTCACGACAGGCGTCGTCAGCGCGCTCAATCGCTTGATCCAGGAGGGCGACTACACCATTCCCGATGCGATCCAGACCGACGCCGCGATCAACTCCGGCAACTCCGGGGGCCCGCTGGTGGACACGTTCGGCGAGGTGATCGGCATCACCACCGCCGTCATTCGCGGAGACACCAGCACCAACGCGGCCGCACAAGGGATTGGCCTGGCGATTTCCATCGACAGCGCCAAGCCGATCATTCAGGACCTGATCAACAACGGCAAAGTGCAGCGCGGGCTCCTTGGCGTGTCGTTCGTTCAGATCACAGACAGCCTGAAAGCCCAGCTCAATTTGCCCGTCGGCCAGGGCGTCGGACTGAACAGCGTGCAGCCCGGCGGCCCCGCGGACCTGGCGGGACTTACCGGCGGCGATATCATTGTCGGCATGAGCGGCAAGACGATCAACACAACCGGCGATCTCTTCGCCCAGTTGTCCCTGCACAAGACGGGCGACACAGTGAGCGTGGACTACTACCGCGGCATCACCAAGAAGACGACCCAGGTCACGTTGGGCTGAACCGATGACTTCGTACGTTGATGCCACAAGCCGGCGGCTGGAGATTGCCCGGCCGCCGTCGCGCATCGTATCGCTCGTGCCCAGTCTGACCGAGGCGCTCTTCGCGTTTGGCCTGGCGGACGAGGTCGCCGGCGTCACGCGGTTCTGCGTCGAACCGACAGCCGCATCGCGCAAGCCCAAGGTTGGCGGCACGAAGAACATCGCTGTCGACGCGGTGGGAGCGCTCGATCCGGACCTCGTGCTCGCCAACGTCGAGGAGAACACCCGCGATGACGTAGAGGCACTGATCGCGGCCGGATTGCCAGTGTTCGTGACGTACCCACGCACTGTGGCCGTCGCAATCGGCGAGCTGCTCCAGCTGGCCGAGATGACCGGCACGACCGAAGCGGCGGCGCCCACCATCGAGCTGGCTGAACGTGAACTGCGCTATGCCGAGGCGAACAACGAGCGGCGCCGTCCCCTGCGCACCTTCTGCCCGATCTGGCGCAGCCCGTGGATGACAATCGGCCCCGATACGTACATGCACGACTTCCTGCGCGTCTGCGGGGCGGATAACATCTATGGCGGCGCGGCCGATCGCTATCCGGTCATCGATCTACTGGACGTCGCGTCACGGCGCCCCGAGGTCGTCTTGTTGCCAGACGAACCGTATCCGTTCGCGCCGAAGCACATCCCAGAAGTGATCGAAGCGCTGGGTGACGTTCGTATCTATCTGGTGGATGGCAAATCGCTATGCTGGTACGGACCGCGAATCGGGCCGGCGCTGGCGGAGATCCAAAACCTCCTCTGGGGAGAGAACGCAGTGTAAACCGGCCTTGTAGACCAAATAACGTTGATTTAAGCTGGATACAGACGAGAGCGTTAGTTCCGACTCTCAAGGTGATGACAAGTGGTTAACAATATGAAGGCCCTCTTTTTGATCGTCTTCCTATCAGGGATCCTGCTGCTGATCGGCGGCCTGGTAGGTGGCATGAGCGGCCTGATCATCGCGCTGATCTTTGCGTTCGCGATGAACATCGGCTCGTACTGGTTCTCCGACAAGCTGGCGCTGAAGATGACCGGAGCCAAGGAAGTCACGCGCGAGCAGGAGCCGCGGCTGCACGAGGCTGTCGAAGAAGTCTCGCAGCTTGCCGGCCTGCCGAAGCCGCGCGTGTACCTGATCCAGAACGATTCGCCGAACGCCTTCGCGACGGGCCGCAACGCGAAGCATGCTGCCGTCGCCGCGACAACGGGCATCATGGGCATCCTGGACGACCGCGAGCTAAAGGCCGTCTTTGGCCACGAGCTTGGCCACATCCAGAACCACGACATTCTGATCAACGCTATGGTCGCCACGGTGGCCAGCGCGATCATGTTCATCGCGATGATCGGCCGCTGGTCGCTCATCTTCGGCGGCTTCGGCCGCAGCCGCGATAACGGGATGGCCGGCATATTCGCCATGATCGCGATGATCATCCTGGCTCCGATCGCGGCCACCGTAGTCCGGATGGCCGTCTCTCGCGAGCGAGAGTACGGCGCCGACTCAACGGGCGCGCACATTACGCACACGCCGATGGCACTGGCAAGTGCGCTCCAGAAGCTGCAGGACTACTCGAAGGTGCGGCCGATGCAGGTCAACCCGGCGGTCTCGCACCTGTTCATCGTCAATCCGCTGGGCAAGGTGGATTTTGGCTCGCTGTTCAGCACGCACCCGGCGACCGACAAGCGCATCGCGCGCCTGAACCAGATCGCCCGGCAGACCGGCGACTTCAGCTAACCGGAATCGCGAAATTTGAAGAGGCCCGCCAAATGGCGGGTCTCTTGTTTTGTGCGATGGCCTCGTCCTGCGTCGCGCGCGACGTCTTCCAGAGAAGCAGATCGTTGTCCAACGTCGCGACGTCTGGGCGAGGCGTCTGCATTTTCGGAATGCGATACCGGTTTGCGCCGTTGGGATATCAGCAGCGTTTCACCATGAAAACGGACGCCTCGCCCCTACAACGGACGTCTAGGCGCGCGGGGTGATCTTGAAGACGGGGTGTTTGTCGGCGATGGCTTCAAATTCGTTGATGGGGGCCTTGGGGGAAACGCCGAATTCGCGTTGGGTGGCCCAGGCGTTTTCACGGAGATAGGCCTGGATAATCGGGGCGCGCTCGCCGACGGGTATTTCGGTGACCGTTACGTTTTTGGGCTTACCACGGCGGAGCACGGCCTCGCCGACGGCGGCGCGGGCGTTGCGTACCCACTCGGTCTCTCCGCGCGGGGCGACGAGGTAGCGGCGCCCATCGTAGTTGAGCAGGTTGACGGCGACTGAACGGACAACGCCGGACTTGCGGCCCTTGATCTCGAGCTGCGCCATCTTCTTCGGGCCGATGCCGCGCGCGACCAGTGCGCCCATGACGCTGTTCATCCACCTGGTGAAGCCGGATGGGCGTGCGTAGAACTTAGAAGCCATATGGGTAACGCTCCTTGACTGCTGGCTTGTCGCAGCCGGGCGAGATGAAGGACTCGTCCAGATTGGGGTCATTATGGTGCGGGCTAATGAGTTCTGTCGAACTGCCGTCACCGTTCCAGACGCTCAATTCCCAGGAGATATCGATATCGCAAAGGTCCCAGCGGCCGAAGAGCTTGCGCAGCTCGCCGCCCCACTCCACTTTCGCTTGCTGCGCCTCGTCCGCCGAGGCCGCCTTGATGATCACTATCATCTTTGGTATTACCATCTCGGCAATACCGCCGACGCCAGTTGTGACTTCGACATCCGGAGTCTTGTAGATCTCCCCGGCGTAGCGGGTGCTGCCCACCTGGCGGACGTAGTCGACGGCTTCATCCGTGGTGGACACGTTGTCCGGGATCGTGAACCCAAAGGGGTTCGCGCTCGGCACGCCGAGGTTCGGCTCCAGCGTGTTGGAGGGGGACGCGCCGATCTTCAGTTTGGCCGCTGAGATCTCGGTGGGTAACGCGGACTTGACGGCGTCTTTGCCACCGCGTGTCTCCGAAAAGAGGACAACGCTGGCAATGACGATCGCGCCCACAACGCCGAACAGGACGGCGGCCCGCATTAACTACCCCTTGCCGGATGTTATTAGGGGAGGCTCGGCGCGAAATCGGTGACCCTTAGCTGCAACGCGCCGTCGCTCCCCCGGTCGGCGGAGAAAGTATACACGACGTCGAGACGCTGTCCGGACGCGAGCTCGTTGGCGCCCATTCCGAACGCCACCGCCGGCCAGGAGACAGTGCCATCTCGGAGAAGCAAGCGCAGGTGCTGGCCATCGCCGCCCATCGTGCGTACGTCGGCGATCTGCAAGCCGCGGCTGAGGAACACGGGCTCCCGGTTTTCCATGCCGAACGGCGCCATCCGGCTAAGCGCCTGAATCAGCTCCCCGTTCACGCGGTGGAGCGGGATCGCAGCGTCGATGTCGATCACCGGCGTCAGGTCGACGCCTCGCAGCGCCTCCTCCGCCTGCCGCATTAGCGATTCTCGGAGCGCATCGAGCTTATCGTTTTCGGCAGTGAAGCCGGCGGCGGCGTGGTGTCCTCCGAAGTGCACGAGCAGATGGCCGTCTGACTCCTCCTGCGCTATCCGCAGCCCTTTCGTTATGTCGAACTCCGGGATGCTGCGGCAACTCGCTCGGCTGGTCTCCGGGCCTCGCTCGTAGACGACAGCCGGGCGATTGTACTGTTCCATCAAGCGCCCGGCCACAACCCCAACGATGCCCGACGAGATCTGCCTGTGGCCGATGAAGATGAGCGGAGCGTCGGGCGGCTGCTCTGCGACCAGCTCCCGCGCGAGGTCGAGCGCGCCGGACGTCGCTTTTTGCCGCTGCTCGTTGAATACGCTGAGTTTCATCGCGAGCTCACGGGCCTTCGTCTCGTCCCGTTCGAGGAGCAGGTCCAGCGCGAAGTGTGCGTGGGCCATGCGGCCGGCGGCGTTGAGCCGTGGCCCCAGCGTGAAGCCGATCGTGCTGGCATCGCAGCGAGCCGGGTCACACCCCGCCGAGTCGAAGAGGGCGCGCAGGCCCGGACGCGCCGCCTTGGCCAACTCGCGCAGGCCCTCGCGGACGAGCCAGCGGTTCTCGCCCCGCAACGGCGCCATGTCGCACACCGTACTCAAGGCCGCGAGGTCCAGGTAGCGCCCGGCGTCAAACGGGCGGACGCATGCTTCGTAGAGCGCCTGCATCAGCTTGAACGCCAGCCCACCCGAGGCCAGCTCCGTCTCCGGGTAGCGGCCATCGATCCGCTTGGGGTTGATGAGCGCGATGGCCGCGGGAAGCTCGGCCGGGACGATGTGGTGATCGAGCACGATCACGTCGACGCTGAGCGTCCGTGCGAGGGCGATCTGGGCAACGCTGGTGGTGCCGCAGTCGGCCGTGATGACCAGTGAGACGCCCTGCGCGGCCAGCCACTCGATCGCCCGTTCATTGACGCCGTAACCTTCGGTGAAGCGGTCCGGCAGGTACGAGATGACCCGCCCACCAAGTTCTCTGAGCGCCTCGATCAGAATCGCCGACGCCGTCACGCCGTCCACGTCGAAGTCGCCGTAGACGGCGATCAGCTCGCCCGCCGCAATCGCCGCCTGCAACCGGTCAAGGGCGATGCCGATGTCCGGCAGCAGCATCGGGTCGAAGGCGGGGTCGCGCGCTTCCAGAAAGGCGGCGGCGTCAGCGATGGTTCGCAGGCCGCGGTGCCAGAGCAGGTGCCGGATGAGCGGCTGGTATGGAGCACCTTCGAGCTCGCCGTCCGGAAAGCGCCCGCGGAGCCGCCAGCGCCGCCCGGAGACGCCGGCCATCTGGGCAGCGGCGAGCACCATGGGTCGATTATGGAGGTGCGAGGTGTGAGATGACAGGTGCGAGTGGCACGTGTGTGTGGAGAAAGCGGCGGCTGTCAACGAATGGAGATCGAATTACGTCAGGCAGGCCCGGACGCGGGGTTGAGGTGGGATACTGTGGACGGGATGAGAGCCATCAGGGCAAAGATTCGTGAGGAGGCGCTATGAGCGCAGATCTCAGCCGGCAAGTCGCGATCCTGGCGCAGACGCCGTCCTGGAAGGCGATGACGTTCAAGCAGCAGATGGCGATCGCCCACGCGTCCGGGGTGAAGGGCACATTCGCCGATCTGACCGACGCGATGAAGGAGAAGCTAAAGCCATGTCAGGACGACATCGCCAACGGATTGCGCTGGGACACGGCGGCAGGCATGCGAGCTTGTCTGGCTCAGATTGATGCAAGGGTGCGCGCGGAATTGGCGACGGAGGGAGCGACGGAGCTTGTTAAGAAGAAGAAACTGATGACGAGGCCGCTGCCCCGCGTGAGGTACGATCCGTCGAATGACCCGGGCTGGCCGAGCTTCGCGGAGATGCGGGGCTGTTGCACACAATAGCGAACCGCAGGATCGGCTGCATTATCTTCGCGTACAGATGCAAGTCCGCTTTCGATATCTCGGACAGAGTCCCGTCGTTGTCGTGCCAGCGGAGCAGAATCACCGCTTTGCCGGCGACGCGCATCGTCCCCATCTTCATCACGTGAAAGGCCCGGCTTCAACTCGTCCATCATCGCTTGGTTGGCGGGCGTCCTCATCGGCTTCACGACCACCTTCTCTCCGTGGTCGTTCAAGCCTACCCACATTCTCTTCTTCGTCACGCCTTTGTCGATCGAACCGACGCACTCTATCACCGGCATCTCCGGCAGCTCGGAGCCGTCCCACCGCCAGGTCATCGGCCCAACTCTCCAACGTGTGTGGTGCGGTCCTTGTTGTACCAAGTCATGCCAGCCTCCTAACTCGTGCTTGATTACCGCGCCGCGCTAATACATGTCCAGGCTTCAACGACCCGGGAGTATCATAGGTCAATGAATTGGGAACCGTTGCTTGCCAGCATTTGTCAGGAGCTGAAGTCCGGGGTTGTACTTGAAGGCATTGAAAAGGAGGAGCACTTTGAGCGCCAATTTGTCGAGGAGATCGTCAGAAGGTGCGTAGCGTCTCACCCCTCGCATCGTGACCTGAAAGTCGCAACCCATCCTTGGACTAAGCCCGACACGGATAAGCCACATTCAGCGGAACTGCGGTGCAAGATCAAGTGCTGGAAGGACTGTAAGGAGTGGGCCAACGTAGAGGCGTGGGGAATGAGACACACGTTGGACATGTTCGTTTGGGACAAGACGACGGATGATCATGAGTGCATCGCCGTCGAAATCAAGTTCTGCAAGGTGAAAACCGGCAGAATGCCTACTGGCGAGTTCCAGCGTATGCTCGGGCAATCTCTTCTGTTCCTCGGGCCGCAGAATCACAAGGCTGTTATATCCGTGTTCGGTTTCAGAGGCGATGCGTCGGGTGCTCTCCAGGACAATGTGATGGAAGAGTTCCTGCGGAGCATTGGCGTCTGGCCTGTTGTTCTTCGCGTCCCTTGATTTTGCCCTTAGGTTCATCCCGCTCGCTTCTGACTGCCCACCGAGAACGCTGAGGCCTCCTTCAATTCGTTCTGCCGAAGGCCATCAGTTGACAGCCGTCTCCTACGGTTCCGTCGGGACGTTCTGCAGCATCTGCAAAATATCCGGGCGCGCGCCAGTTGTCCGCGAGGGGCCGGCCTCGCCGCGAAGGTCGCGCATGGCCCGGGGGAGGGCGTAGGCGACGTCGCCGGCGAGCATGCCGGCTGAGCCGAGCTCCTGGCGAACCAGCTCGCCGGCCCAGCTGCCGACGTAGAGGCCGAGGCTGGCGGCGTCAAACGGGTCTGCGCCCTGCGCGATGAAGCCGGCGATGGTACCACCGAGGACGTCGCCGGTGCCGGCGGTGGCCAGGCCGGGGTTGGTGAAAGCGTTGATGCGCGCGCGGCCGTCCGGCCCGGCGACGATCGAGGGCGCGCCTTTGAGCAGGACGACGGCTCCCCACTCGGCGGCGTACTTGCGGGCCAGGGCGAGACGGCCGGCCTGAACATCTTCGATCGAGAGGCCGGTGAGGCGCGAGAATTCGCCGGGGTGCGGGGTGAGGATCGCTGGGACCTTGAGCAGCGCCCGCCAGCCGTCTATCTTCGCGAGGTTGTTCAGCCCGTCGGCGTCGATCACTACGGCACGCAACGCTCTTTGAGAGCCGCGGGGCGGCTCGGTCGAGAGGGCGGGCAGGATCCCGCGCAGGAACGCCTGGATGTACCCGCTCTCGCCGAGACCGGGGCCAATCAGAAGGCTCTCATAGCCGCGGGAAAGCGCTTTGAGCACGGAGTGCGCCTCATTGGCCGTTAGCTCACCGTCCTTGTCGTCCAGCGGCTCGAACGTCGTCTCGGTCAGCTTCGCGGCGAGGATTGGGTGAATCGACTGGCCACAGGCCAGCGTGACGATGCCCGCGCCCGACCGTAGCGCGCCGGTACAAGCAAGGTACGCAGCGCCGGTGTAGCGTGGCGAGCCGGCGACGACCATGACGCTGCCTAACGTGCCTTTGTGCGCATCGGCGGGACGGTCCGGCAGGTGGTCTTGAGCCCAACGCCGCGAGAGAAGCTCCGTCTGGGCGACGTCCGGCGTGGCCGGGATGCCGATTTCGACGACCTCCACACGGCCGGTGAACTTCGCGCCGGGCAGGACGTGCAGACCAACTTTGCCGAACCCGAGTGCGACCGTCTCGTCGGCGGCGACGGTGTGCGGGTCGGTGGCGCCGGTGTCGGCGTCAAGACCTGTCGGCAGGTCCACGGCGATCAGGCGCGGTGGCAGGCGGTTGGCGCGAACGCTCTTCAGCTTGTCGAGTAGCTCAGCGAGGGGCCCATCGATCGGTCGCGCGCGCCCCGTCCCGAGCAGCGCGTCGATCACGAGCTCCGCGCCGCCCATCGCGTCGGCCAACCGCTTCGCAGCGTCCGCTTCGCCATCGACGATTGTCACGACCGCGCGTTCGACTGCCTGGCGGAAAACAGCATCGTCGTCTGGCCGCGCCTTCAGCAGGTAGACGATGACGTCGGCGCCCCAATCTTTGAGGTGCCGCGCCGCGACGAGCCCATCGCCACCGTTGTTCCCGGGCCCGGCGAGCACGAGGATCCGCCGCTCAGCGATCTCGCCCAGCGTCAGCCACGCCTCCTGCGCCACGGCGAGGCCGGCGTTCTCCATCAGCTGCTCGACGGGCACACCGCACTCCCGCTCCAGGCGCTGCATCTCGGAGACGGTGACTAGCCTCATATTAACGAACCACAGATGACGCTGATGGGCGCAGATTGAACGCAGATACGGGGAATTTTTTGGCCACAGATGCGCACAGATTGACCACAGATTCATTTGCCGCGGATTGCCGCGGATTAAACGCGGATTGGTGGATTATTTCACCGCGAGCGATCGATCCGGTTATTCGTTCTCTCATCCGTTGACAGGCCTCCTTCACCTCGCCAGCATGTCTGCCCCACCCAAGATCCTTCGCGGAGATAGGCGCAAATGCGAGCAGGTGCGATGGCCGCTCAGGATGACACGACCGGGATGCCAATCCGTTTATCCGTTCGCTGATCCGTTGACAGTTCATCTGCTCATTCTTCCGCGGGCGCGCCGGTGTAGCGTTCCGGCGACTTCACGAACTTCTTCAGGCAATCGCCGGAGCAGAAAGCGTGCTCTCGACCGTCCAGTGTAAGGCGCGCGGCGACCTCACGAGGGCCAAGCTCCATGCCGCAGACCGGATCCACGACACGGTCGAGCTCGGCGGGGTTGACGGCCTTCGCTTCAAAGATGTCGACCTCCGTCGCCAGTCCCTTCAAACGCCGTTTGCCAAGCCGAACAAACTCCACGCCTTCGTAACTCTTGGCGCGGCGGCGCACCTCGTCCGTGACCAGGAACTGGTGGCGGTGCGCCTCCTCAGCGAGGCGCGAGGCGATGTTCACGTTCGAGCCGATGTAGTCGCCCTCGCGGTAGAGCACGGGGCCCCAGTGCAGGCCGACGCGGATTGCCGGAAACTGTGGCTCCTTCGTCGCCTCCTCCTCCAGCTCGAGGCCGCAGGAAACAGCGGAGAAACACTCCGAGAAGACGATCATAAACGCATCGCCGATCTGCTTCACGATCCGTCCGTGACAGCGCTGGACGGCCTTGCGGGTGATCGCCCCGAAGCGGTCAAGGATGGCGAGCGCGCGGACGTCGCCCATCGCCTCGGCCAGCGGTGTGAAGGACGCGAGGTCGACGAACATGATCGCGCGGCGGATCTGGCCGGGCGCCTCGGGCTTCTCGGCGAGGCCGGCCTCCTCCTCCAGGTGCATGATCATGTCTTCCCACTGCGCGCGGGCCAGCCCTTTCTTGTGGAAGTAGACAAGCGCCGGTTCCACCAACGGCTCGATGCGCCGGCTCGCCTCGTGGATCCAGGCAATGGCTTCGTCAGCCGGTACGCCCCGTTCGCGGAGAGGCTGGTGCAGATAGAAATGGCTAGTCCGGGCACCCACTTCGGCGACGCGGCCCATCGCATCAGCGTAGACACGCAGGATCTGGATCAGCGCCTCCTCCGGCATTCCGGCGTCCAGGGCGATGCGGGCGGACCGGAAGTACTCCACGTCGCTCCCATCAACCATCTCACCGTGGCTCTCGATGCCCGCCGCCTCGGATAGCCTGCGCGCGAGGTCAACATCGATCCCGGCGGCCGCACACGCCTCCTGGATCGTATACATGTGGTGCGGGTGCTGGCTGCTGATCTCGTCCAGGAAGCGGCAGAAGATCGACTCCGGGTCGCGGGCTGCGGTGGCGATCGTATCCAGCTCAATGCCGAAGTGCAGCAGGTCGTGGACCAGGCGGGCGCGGCTGGCATCGCGCCCCAGGAAGACTTCGGGCTGCTCCGCGCCGATCAGACCCAGCCTCTGCCATTCCAACAACCGCTCCGGCTTCTCGGCGGTGCGCCGGGCCAGTTCGTCCAGCGTCAGGTAGTCAGCCATCGTACAGTCCCCTCTCGCGGAGGATGCCTGTCAGCTTGTCGCGCCAGGCGTCGCGGCCCGGCTCCAGGTCCCGCGAGGCGCCGACGACGAAGGCCACGGCGAAGTCGCGGCTGTGGCTGAGCGAGATGTCGACGCCGCGCAGCCCGATTCGCTCGGCCCGTGCCAGCGCCCGCCCGTGCAGGTAGACCAGCGGCTTGCCCCGATGGTTCGGTAGCACCTCGATCTCGCGCCACGATACGCCCTTTGCGCCGGTACCGAGCGCCTTCATCACCGCCTCTTTCGCCGCGAAGCGCACTGCCAGCTCGTTCACGCGCCCACGGCAGGCGGCCGCCTCCAGCTTCGTATACACGCGGGCGAGGAACCGCGCCCCGAACTTCCCGAGCGCAGCCTCGATGCGATCGATCTCGACGATGTCCACGCCGACGGCGCTTACGGTCTCCATGCTGCGATTCTAACGCGGCGCCGGGGGATTCACCGCAAGATGACGCTAGATGGACGCAGATTGCGCGCAGATTGGGCGAGTTGCGGCGGGGGTGGTCGCCGTGAGCCAGCGCCCGTCCACAAACCCGTGTCAATTGGTCATTGGCATACAATTGCGGCGACCATATCGTGAGTGCAGGCTTAGCGCCGAGGAGGCCCGCCCATGAAGAACGGACCAGATACCGCCGTGAAGACGACTCCCAACATCATCCGCGAGCCGAGAATATACGTCGTGGGGCGGCAGAACGTTGACAGGGTCGAGCTCGACAAGTTCCTCGGCGAGTATGGGATGACCTGGGAAACCGACACGGAGATGGGCGGCGAGCAGCTTGTCGAGGCCGGCGGGCGGCTCTGCTATGTCTCCTACGGCAAGGGCCGCAAGACCAACGCCGAATACATCAACAACATCATCGAATCGAAGCACGGGTCGGTGCTGGAGCACGCCGTCTGGAACTTCATCATCGCCGGCGTGTCACGCTCCTTCACTCACGAGCTGATCCGCCACCGCGCCGGCTGGGGCTACTCGCAGCTCTCGCAGCGCTACGTGGACGAGTCCGAGGCCAACTACGTCGAGCCGGAGGTCATCGCGGAGGACCCCGAACTGCACGCGCTCTGGCAGAAGACGATCGAGGCCTCGCACGAGGCGTACGTAGCGCTGACCGAGGGCCTGATCGCCAGGCTGGCCGAGAAGGGCGTGGCCGGGACGAGCCGCCGCAAGATGGCCCGCGAGGCCGCGCGCTCCGTCCTGCCGAACGCCACCGAGACGATGATCTTCGTCACGGCCAACGCCCGAGCGCTCCGCCACTTCATCGAGCTGCGCGGCTCCGAGGGCGCGGACGCCGAGATCCGCCGCGTGGCGCTGGAGATGCTGCGGATCATGCAGCGGGAGGCCCCCAACCTCTTCGCCGACTATAAGATCGAGAGGCTCCCCGACGGCCGTGAGATCGCGACAACGCCAAACGAGAAGGTGTGAGATGACGCAACGAGAATCGACCTGGACCCGCGCCTGGCACGACACAAGGAACACGCGCATTTCCGCCGCTTGGTGGCTTGCGACAGTACTTTCAGGGGCTGCGGCCGCTGTTGGGGCGTGCTACCTGGCACCGGGCAACACGTCACGACAAGTTGGCGCTAAGAGCACGATAGGTGCCGCCCTTCCGCTGGCGTAGTACCATAGCCCCGCTTTGTCACGTAAGACCAGCCGCTTCCGAACCGTCGGCGACGGCAGCGGAATCGAGCGAAGCGATCACTTCACGCGCGAGGAGTTAGCGCTCGCGCTGCGCAACCACGGCATGCCGCTGGAGGGGCTGCGCTATCCCGTCACGCCGACGGGCATGCACTACATCCTCGTCCACTTCGACGTCCCATACGTTGACGCAAACACGGCCCGGCTGAAGATCGGCGGACTGGTCGCGCGGCCCATCACGCTGTCGCTCAGCGACATCAAGGCCCGGCCCGCAGTCACGATGCCGGTCACGATGGAGTGCGCCGGCAACGGACGCGCGCTCTTGGCTCCGCGGCCCATCAGCCACCCGTGGATGGGCGGCGGCATCGGTACCGCCGAGTGGACGGGCACGCCGCTGGCCCCGATCCTGGAAGAGGCCGGCCTCAACGCGGAAACAGTAGACCTCGTCTTCACCGGCGCCGACCGGGGCGTCCAGGGCGACGAGGTGCAGTTCTACCAGCGCTCCCTCAACGTCGACGATGCTGCACGAGACTCGGTCTTGCTAGCCTACGAGATGAACGGCCGCGCGCTCGAACCGCAGCACGGCTTCCCGCTGCGGCTGCTCGTTCCCGGCTGGTACGGCATGACCAGCGTTAAGTGGCTCACGTCCATCGAGGCGATCGACCACAAGTTCGACGGCTACCAGCAGATCGATGCCTACCGCTACAGCCAAGACCCCGATGAGCCCGGCGAGCCAGTTAGCCTGATTCGCCCGCGCGCGATGATGATCCCGCCTGGCATCCCCGACTTCCTGACGCGGACGCGCCTCCTGAAGTCGGGTCCCGTCACCCTCACAGGCCGTGCCTGGGCGGGCCGCCAAAACGTCCTTCGCGTAGAAGTGAGCACCGACGATGGCCAGACCTGGTCCGACGCTAGACTTGGGCAGCCGGAAGGCACCTTCGCCTGGTGCGAGTGGCACTGCGACTGGGACGCAACCCCGGGCACGTACACTCTCTCCGTCCGCGCCACAGACTCAACGGGCGCGCTTCAGCCCGACGAATTGTGGAACGTGCAAGGCATGGGCAATAACGCCCGTCAGCGGATCGATGTCATTGTCGAAGACTCTGTCGGCTAAGCCACCCTCACTTCATCACCCCGCCGCACCATTCCGCTCGCCTCCACCAGCGCGTAGACGCCAACGTTCGCGTCGTTATGCGCCATCGCTGTCTTGAGCACGTCCGGCTCGCTCGGGAGGTCGTCCTGGGGCAACGTCGTTACCACACAGCGTCTTGTCGGCATCATTACCTTGATCCGCACGTCATCGCCAATCGCAATCGTCTTGCCGACCCAGCCGTTCTCGACGAACCCGGTCGCGTCGCCGGTCGCGATGACGAAATTCGGCCGGAAGCGCCGCGGCTCGAAGCGCACGGACGGGTTCAGCGAGCGCAGCGTGTCGAGCGTGGCGGTCGTCAGCAGATGCAGCGAACCCAGGTCGAAGAAGCCGTTGATGACGGGGAAATCGACCGTCGACCCACCCGCTGTCTCGAATGGCCGGTCCAAAGGCGCCGACTCGAGCTTGAGCGGCGCGGGTTTTTCGGTGACGAGCCGAGACTCGAAGCCCAGCAGCCGCGAGAACGTCCCGTCAATGTCCGGCTCTGATGTCATTAGCCGCGCGCCGTCCGGTAACGTGATCTCGGCGGGCGTTGCGCCCGCGCCGTCGGGCTCCTCCAAGTAGCGGGCGCGAGATTGGAACACCGCGCGCCACCGGCGCTGGATCTTCGCCGTCCCGATGCGGTTGTCGCCGTCGATGAAGGCGTAGGCGCGGTCGCCGGCTACACCTCGGCTTGTGACCTCGCAGGCGTTCAGCTCCTCGCCCATCATCGACTTGATGGGGTAGCGCCAGATGGCCGCGACCGTTCCGAGCATT
>DAINDD010000012.1:44171-49531 GCA_036732045.1 Chloroflexota bacterium | reverse complement strand
TAACGGAGGACGCCTGCGCCGGCCTGAACAGCCGCCTGCAAGAAATCATCGCCGGGGGACGGCCCGTTTGCCCGCTGTGCGGCGTGGTGATGGACACTGGCGGCCACGCCTGTATTCGCTCCAACGGACACTCCGAGCAGCCGATTCCCCACAACCACATCGACGATGAAGAGTCACAGCAGTAGCCAGACGCGGTAGTCCTCGGCGCGTCTGCTAGACTTCCCTCCATCAATTCCTGAAGTATAGTTATCCACATGCTTCTCGTGGCGCGCAAAAACCTCTTCTCCGAACGGACGCGTCTCGCGATCTCCGTGGGCGGTGTTGCCCTGTCCGTCTTCCTGATCAGCCTGCTGCTCTCGCTCTACCGCGGCTGGGACTCGAAGGTCGGCGAGTTCGTCCAGAAGTCGAACGTGGACATCTGGATCGCAAGCGAGGGGTCGAAGGACTTCGCGAGTGCAGCGTCATTGCTGCCGACCGAAGGTCAGCAGGCGCAGCAGGCGCAGCAATATCTGAACAATAATTCAGACGTAGAGGAATGGAGTCCAATGATCGTGCGGCCGTTGCTGGGCGTGCGAGTCGACAAGGTCGGCACCGCCGATGAGAACCTCAGCACAGACATGAACCTCCAGTTCGTGGGCTTCGATACGGCGACGAGGCTGGGCGGCCCGATCAAGGTCGTCGAAGGGAAAGACACGCCTGGGCCAGGTGAAGTGATTGTCGATAGCGCGCTTGCCAAACGTTATGGCCTGAATGTTGGGGACACTCTGCGTGCCGGCGGTAAGGACTGGAAGGTCGTGGGCCGGTCCGAGTTTGGTGACTTCGTCTTCTCACAAACGGTATTCGTCACTCACGACGAGGCGCAGGCCGTGCTCTCGATGAAAGGGCTGACAACCTTCTATGTGCTGAAGCTAAAGCCAGGCGTCGACGCCGTGAAGTTCGCGGCCGACATCAACAAGCAAGGCCAGCAAATCGTCGCTTACACGCACGATCAGTTTGCCGCCAACACTCGCGAACGCATTCTCGGCGACGTCCTGCCAATTCTAGCCGTGGTCCTCGGGCTAGCGTTCGTGGTTGGCCTCGCCATCGCGGGTCTCACCATCTACACAGCGACGATCGAGAAGTCCCGGGAGTTCGGCATCATCAAGGCGGTCGGCTTCAAGAACAGCTACCTCTACCGACTGGTCTTCGAGCAAAGCGTCGTCACGGGCATCCTCGGCTTCATTGTCGGACTCACGCTGACGCTGGTTATTGGGCCGTTCGCCTCGAACCTCGTGCCACAGTTCGTGCTGTTCACGCGCTGGCAGGACGTCCTCGTCGTCGCCGGCGCGACTATCTTGATGGCGCTGCTTGCGGCGTACATCCCTATCAGGCGTTTGACGGCGATCGATCCGGTGGCGGCGTTCAAGGCTTAGACATGAAATCCGGTGCCGCAATCCTCGAAATGCAGAACGTGACGAAGGTCTACGGTAGCGGCGATACGGCCGTGACGGCGCTGGACGGCGTGACCTTCCAGGCGAATGCGGGAGAGGTCGTGCTGATCATGGGGCCCTCCGGCGCTGGCAAGACAACGTTCCTCACAATCGCTGGCGCCCTGCTCAGGCCCACAAGCGGCACGGTGCTCCTTTCGGGCGCCGACCTCACACAAATGAGCGAGGGCGATCTCCCCGACTTGCGCCGGGAGAAGATCGGCTTCGTGTTCCAGAACTTCAATCTACTGGAGGCGCTAACGGCGACGGAGAACGTGACCCTGGTGATGTCTCAAGCGCGCGGGGGCAGCCCTCACCGCGCCCGGGAGCTCCTGCACATGCTGGGCCTCGACCACCGCCTGAAGTCGCTCCCGAAAAACCTCAGTGGCGGCGAGAAGCAGCGGGTGGCGATCGCGCGGGCGCTGGCCAACAATCCCGACCTGATCCTGGCCGACGAGCCGACGGCGAACATCGACGCCAAGCGCGGCCGAGAGGTGATGCTCCTGCTGCGACAGATCGCTGTAGAGATGGACAAGGCGGTCGTCATCGTGACGCACGACCACCGCGTCCGCGAGATAGCCCACCGCATCGTCTGGCTGGAGGACGGCAGCTTCCGCGCAGACGTGGTCACGGCGCGCGATCCGGTCTGCAGCCGCGTGATCGAGGTGGAGGGCGCACCGAACATGGAGCACGCGATGCGCGCGTACTACTTCTGCAGCGACGATTGCCGCAAGATCTTCGCTGGTGACCCTGCCCGCTTCGCGCAGATGTGACGGGAGAGGCGCGCCACTGCCCAGCTCCGTTTTGAGCAAGAGAGCTTGAGGTTTGGGCGCAACACGAGCTGCCGACGATGCTGGCAGCTGTTCGCTAACGGGCGATCGGGCCGATGACGCGGTCGAGGTAAGGGTTCGAGAAGCGGCCCTGCGGGTCGAGGCGGCGGCGGGCGTTCTGGAAGGTGTCCCATTCGGCGTAGCGCGTGGCAAGCGTCTCCGAGGTCTGGAAATGCAGCTTGCCCCAGTGCGGGCGGCCGCCGTAGTCATCCATGATGTCTTCCACACTCTCGAAGTACTGCTGGTAGGGCGTGTGCTGGTAGACGTGCACCGCGATGTAGCAGGTGCGCCGGCCATAGGCAGTGCTGAGAGGAATATCGTCTCCGGTGCCGAAGCGCACCTCGATAGGAAAGCTGAGGATCAGGCCGCTCTTCGCAAGGTAGGCCCGGACCCGGTTGAAAGCCTCTTTGGCGGCTTCGATGGGGATGGCGTACTCCATCTCGTAGAAGTGGATCAGCCGGGGAGAGCAGAAGACGTTGTGCGACTTATCGACGTAGTCGGCAGGGACGGCGTTCGGCATCATTTTGGCGACGCGCGGGATCCAGGCCGGCTTGATGCGGCCCGCCCAGCAGACGACGGCGAACGAGCCGTTGCCGAACAGGATGTCGTCGCGGAACTGGCGGAGCGCGCTGCGCCGAGGCCCGTCTTCAGTCGTGCGGTTGTTGAACTTCGCTAGCGCCCAGCGCGTGCCGGTGACCCAGAAGAACTCGAAGTGGTCGTTGGAGGCGATGTGCTCGTCCAGGTTCGCGAGCAGGTCATCGACCTGTGACGGCACTTCGCGGGCGTGCAGGTTGAACGAGGGCACGCACTGCAGCGTCACGGTGGAGATGACGCCGAGGGCGCCGAGGGCGACGCGGGCCGCGCTGAAGATCTCCGGGTTCTGGGTCTGCGAGCTGTCCATGATCGAGCCGTCACCGGCGATGAGACGCAGGCCGACGACGTCGCGGGCGATGCCGCCGAGCTCTCGTGCGGTGCCGTGCGTCGCCGTCGAGATGGCGCCGGAGATCGACTGGCGGTCGATATCGCCGAGGTTGGGCATCGCCAGGCCGCGGCGGTCGAGCTCTTCGTTGAGGCGATGCAGCTTGATCCCGGCCTGGACGGTCACCTGGCCGGTAGCAGCGTCGGTCTTGACGATCTGCTGGTAGTTGTCCAGCGTGATCAGCCTACCATCGGTCAGCGCGATCGCCGTGAAGGAATGGCCGCTCCCAACGACCTTGACCCGCTGGTCCTGAGCCGCGGCTTCGCGGACGATCTGCACGAGCTCCTCCTCGGAAGACGGCGCGTCGATTCGCGCGGGCGAGCAGGTCTGGTTGGCGGCCCAGTTCGTCCAGAGGAGACGCGGCGGGCGCGGCGGGCGCTTTGTGGTGGCCATGGTGCGGCCAATGCTACAACAGTGGACAGTTGATAGTGAACAGTGGACAGCATAGGGCTCTGCTCTTCACTGTTGGCTGTTCACTAATCCGCTATCATAAGAGCGAGGTTACACGTGGCGCCGAAGACGATGTTCGAGAAGATCTGGGAATCGCACGTCGTGCATGAGCAGCCGGGGCAGCCGGCGTTGCTTTATGTCGACCTGCATCTCGTCCACGAAGTCACGTCTCCGCAGGCGTTCGAAGGCCTGCGGCTGACCGGGCGGAAGGTGCGGCGACCGGACCTGACCGTGGCCACGGTGGACCACAACGTCCCGACGCGCGACCGGCTCGTGATTAAGGACGAGATATCGCGACGGCAGATCGAAGCGATGAAACAGAACGCCGAGGAGTTCGGCATCGTGCTCTACGGCATCGAATCGAACCGGCAGGGGATTGTTCACGTGATCGGGCCGGAGATGGGATACACGCGGCCGGGAATGGTGATCGTCTGCGGCGATAGCCACACCTCGACGCACGGGGCGTTCGGCTCGTTCGCGCTGGGCATCGGTACCTCCGAAGTAGAGCACGTGCTGGCGACGCAGTGCATCGTGCAGAAGCGCCCGCAGACAATGGAAGTGCGCACGGAGGGCAGCCTGCCGTTCGGCGTGACCGCGAAGGACGTCGTGCTGAGCATCATCGGCCGCATCGGCGTCGATGGCGGCACGGGCCACGTCATCGAGTACACCGGCGAGGCGATCCGTGCGCTGCCGATGTCGGGCCGGATGACGATCTGCAACATGAGCATCGAAGCCGGCGCCCGCGCGGGGATGATCTCCCCCGACGAGACGACGTTCGAGTACATGAAGGACCGCCCGTTCATGCCGAAGGACGAGGAGTGGGAGCGCGCCGTCGAGGAGTGGCGGAAGCTGCCGACGGACGAAGGCGCGACGTTCGACAAAACGGTCGTGATCGACGCGGGAGAGCTGGAGCCGCAGGTCACCTGGGGCACCAACCCGGGGATGGTCGCGGGCGTGACCGGCCGCGTGCCGGACCCGAAGTCGTTCCCGGACGAGGGCGACCGCGCGGCGACGGAGCGGGCGCTGGAGTACATGGGCCTTGAGCCGGATACGGCGATTCAGGACATTCGCATCGACCGCGTGTTCCTCGGCTCCTGCACAAATGGGCGCATCGAGGACCTGCGCGCGGCGGCGGAAGTCGTCAAGGGCAAGAAGGTGGCGGAGGGCGTCTACGCGATGGTCGTGCCGGGCTCGATGCCGGTGAAGGCGCAGGCGGAAGAAGAAGGCCTCGACGTGATTTTCAGCGAGGCCGGTTTCGACTGGCGCGACGCGGGCTGCTCTATGTGCCTGGGGATGAACCCGGACATCCTGCTGCCCGGCGAACGCTGCGCCTCGACCTCCAACCGCAACTTTGAGGGACGCCAGGGTAAGGGCGGCCGCACGCACCTGGTCTCGCCGCAAATGGCGGCGGCGGCGGCGATCGCCGGCCACTTCGTGGACATCCGCGACTGGCTGTAGCGCTCGCCGTTTCCGACCCACACCTGCCCTCCCGTTTGGACAGACCTGCAAGTTGTGTCACTACGGCATCGCCGCGTCAGGGCAGCTACTGGCGGACGACGGGGCGCGGGAGCGCAGGGGGCGCAGCCCTCGGGCCGGGGTGTCCCCCGTCACCACATCTCGGGCGCGTGCCCGCCT
>DAINDD010000012.1:32253-44161 GCA_036732045.1 Chloroflexota bacterium | reverse complement strand
CCTCGGGCCCGGGGGCCGGGGGTGTCCTCGACACCACATCTCGGGCGGGCGGGTTACACAGCCTCACGAATGCCCGAGATGCGAGCGCACTCACCCCCGACCCCTCTCCCGTTGCGACGGGCGAGGGGAGTACGGCCCTCCACATAAGCCGGACGACAGCGCGCGGGAGTGCAGGGGGCGCAGCCCCCTTCGGCCGGGGGCGCGGGGGTGTCCCCCGTCACCACATCTCGGGCGCGTGCCCGCCTCCGGAGGGGGCGGGTGGGCAGGACAACCTCCCGAATGCAGAAGAGTGGAAAGCGTGAGCGGAACGGCCGCAGTCGATACACTAGGGCCCATGGCAGACGCAACGGCGGAATTCGCGGCGGCGTGGCGCATCTTCCAGCGCACGGAATCGCTGCGGCTGGCGGAGGACACGCTGGAATCCGAGTGGACGCGCGGGCGATCGGAGTACGCAGCTTTCCTGGTGCGCATGACAGACGCCGGCGTGTGCGCCTGCATCGAGCGGACGATCGAGGAGATCAGGGCTATTCCAGGCGTTGATCCGTACCCGGAACCCTACTGGCACGCGACGGTGAAAGGGGTGGGGTTCGTGGTGGAAGAGCCGTCGGGGGAGGACGAGCTTTCGCCGGCGCGGCTGGCGGCGATGGTGGAGGAGGCGCGGCCGCTGATCGAGGCGACACCGTCGTTCGAGCTGCGGTTGGGCCTGCCGAGCGCGTTCGCGGAGGTGATGATCATAGAGGTGCTGGACGGAGGAGCGATACGCTCGCTGAACATGCGGCTGCTGGAAGCGCTGCCGGGCGTGCAGCGCAACCCGTTCGACGGGGCCATGTTCCTACCGCACGTGAGCATCGCGCGGTTCCGCTCGCAGGAGGGGCTGGGGGAGCTGAAGGAGACACTGTCGCGCCTCCGCGCGTCGCCGCCCACCGAGGCGTCGTTCCAGGTGCGGGAGGTGGAGCTGATCCGGGCGCACCTGTCGCTAGCGGCGCCGACGTTCGCGCGGGTGGGGGCGTACGGGCTGGGGGCGCGGTAGAACGAGCGGTTCTGCGATGGGACGCACAAGGTCAACGGGTTTGTGGCGGATTGACACGCTGAACGGATTGTTCACAATGGACAGGATTCGTTGATCGAGAGGAGTCTCTAATGGCGCGTGAATCTGACCCAAGTGAGATTTCTGGCCCGGGGCGTTGGCTAGAAGTAGACGAAATTCCGTTTGCGGATGACCAATCATCGATGGCAGTCAGTGACGAATACTTGGAGCGACTATATGACACCGGGACGGCCAGGATTGTCACGCAGCGCAATGACTTCCTCCTGCCAAATCTGTTGGAGTCCATCGATCAGGACATGTACATAAACCTGAACCCGACCTATCAGAGGCGCCTCCGTTGGGACCGTACTCGAAAGTCAAAACTCATTGAGTCCCTCCTGATGAACGTTCCAATTCCCCCGGTATTCCTCTACGAAGTCGACCTAGCGAGATACGAAGTAATGGACGGGCAACAGCGCCTGTCCACGATACGAGAGTTCTTCAACAACGAGTTCCCGCTATCCGGTCTAGAAGAGTGGCCGTGGTTAAATCGCCGACGGTACAGTGACCTGCCTGGTCGAATTCAACTCGGACTCCATCGACGAGCGATTTCGGCAATCATCGTTTTATCGGAGAGCTTGGGGGATATAAAGCGCTTTGTGTTTGAGCGCCTCAATACAGGCGGAGTTCGTCTGAACGCGCAGGAAGTTCGCAATGCGATCTACGGAGGACCCTTCAACGACTTGCTCCATGAACTCTCACGATCGCCTCTTTTCACGCTCATCTGGGAAATTCCGTCCGCCGAGAGAATTGAAGCGAGACGGCCTAGTTCAAGATTGGCATCGAACTCCTTGTATCGGCAAATGATTGATTGCGAAATTGTCCTTCGCTTCTTCGCTTTGGCCGACACGAGTCGACTCACCACTAGCATGAGCAAATCTTTGGACGCGACGATGCAGCATTATCAGAATGAATCAGCCCTTATGGCTGCGCTGAGAGATGACTTTGCGACTTGTCTCACCACGTCTCACGAGATTTACGGAGACAGCACATTTCGTCTGCCCGCGACTGGATCACGGCCAAAGCGACCACTATCTCGAGCATTGTATGACGCCGTCATGATCGGCTTACTTGCGGCGCGCCGAAGGGTGCCAGAAGAGGGATGGCCTCAAGTTCGTCAGGCGCTGATTCAGAGAAGGTCCGACATAAGGACCGCCACGGAGGAACTGCTCGCCGACCGCGACAGTTATGCGTTGCTCGTGGGGCGACTGAACACGAAGGCATCTATTGTCGAGAGAATTGCTCTTATGGACTCCATCTTCGAAACATTTGCCTCCCAAACATGAGAGCTATTACTGCCCTCTTCTATCGTCGAGTCGAAGGCATCCAGCATCACGTCGAGTTGGTACAGGAACTACGTCTTCTCGGAGCGGCCAAGACATCGACGTCGATCCAAAAGACAATCGTGGGAAAGCGGGCTACCGAGGTCCAATCACGACTCAATACAGACTTTCAATGGCAAACCATTTCACTAGACGGATGTGTCCTCTCATTGGCCGGGGAGTTCGAGCATGCAGCGTTGGATCTGTCGGAATGGCTGGCCCGGACGCTCTGCTCGCGAGTAGCGACCTATTCAGATCTGCCCAGCAAGATAAGAGACGAGAATCTTCAGCTCATCGGTGAGGCCTTGAAAAACGTTGGGCGACCGTATCTGGCGCACATTAACTATTCACAAGTGATTTTTGATCTCTATCAGAGCGATACGAAAGGTATACCGGTCACGCTCTTTTCCCGAGGGTTTGGAATGCACAACCAAAACCTTCGGTCCGAGCAGCTGGCTCACGTATTCGCCCGGAGCCAAGTCAAAGACCTTTGGTCAAAGCTAGGACGCAACCCATGGTTACGTGCCTACTACAATGGCATTGGAGTGGGCAAGACTGCAAAACTGGCGGCTGAGAGACTGGACGACTTCATGGAGTATCGAAATCAAGTCGCGCACCGAGGACCGAGCTATGCATCCGTTGGTCCAACCGTTGTTCTCGATCACGTGAAGTTCTTTAGGTGCCTCTTGGGTGCTCTTGCTCTGGTCCTGGACGAATATCAGGAGAGCTTTCCTTAGACGGCGATCATCGACGTAGAATCTGCGATAATCGGCGGCGATGACCACACACACACCCGCACCCTCCCTCCAAGAAGTCGCCCCCGGCGTCTTCGCCTACCTCCAACTCCACGGCCAGTGGGGGCTGAACAACGCCGGCTTCATCCTCGACCCCAAAGCCGTCACCGTCATCGACACCTGCTTCACGGAACGGCGGGCGCGGGACCTGGCGGCAGCTGTGCGGCGCGCGGGCGGCGAGCGTCCGGTGCGCACGCTGGTCAACACGCATCACCACGGCGATCACACCCACGGCAACTTCGTCTTCGGCCCCGGCACGGCGATCGTCGGCCACGAGAAGTGCCGCGAGGAAGTGATCGCCACCGGGCTCGGTACGAAGGCGCTGTGGCCGTACGTCGACTGGGGCGAGATCGAGGTCACGCCGCCCAACATCACCTTCCGCGAGCGTCTCGCCCTCTACGCCGGCGAGACGCGAATCGAGCTCATCTTCGTCGGCCCTGCGCACACGACGAATGACATCGTGGCCTGGCTACCGGAGCAGCGCGTGCTCTTCGCCGGCGACGTCGTCTTCAACGGCGGCACACCCTTCGTTGTCATGGGGTCGGTGCAAGGGTCGCTCGACGCGCTCGAGGTGATCCGCCGCCTCAACGCCGAGACGATCGTGCCCGGCCACGGTCCCGTCTGCGCACCCGCCGTGCTCTACGAGATCGAGGCGTACCTGCGCTTCGTCCACGAGACCGCCCGCCGCGGCTTCGACGCCAACATCTCTCCACTGGAAGTCGCCCGCGCTACCGACCTCGGCCCCTTCGCCGCTCTGCACGACAGCGAGCGGTTCGTCGCCAACCTCCACCGCGCCTACTCCGAGCTCCGGGGCGAACCCCGCGGCGCCCCCATCCCCCTCGCTACGGTTATGCCGGACATGATCGCCTATAACGGCGGCGAAGTGCCCCGCTGCCTGGCGTGAGTCTTTTGCGCAGATTGACGCAGCTCCTTCGATAGCGTCGGCGACTTCGGCGGGCGGGTGGTAGGCTGACGAACGGACGCCCGTCCCAAAACAACTATCTGCGTTCAATCTGCGTCCATCTGCGTAATCTTCGGTAAATTTCAGGAGGGCCCCATGTTTGTAGCGATGAACAAGTTCCGCGTGAAGGCGGGCCAGGAGCAGGAGTTCGAGCGGATCTGGCGCGAGCGCGAGACGTACCTGCAGGGCGTGGCGGGGTTCCAGCAGTTCGCGCTGCTGCGGTCGGACACGCCCGGCGAATACATCTCACACAGCACCTGGGCGGACCGTGATTCGTTCATCGCCTGGACGCAGAGCGAGGCCTTCGGGGCAGGACACCGCCAGGGGTCGCTGATGGGCGTGCTGGACGGGCCGCCGGCGGTGTCGCTCTACGAAGCGGTGATTGTGCAGGAGGCGGGATGAAGGTCATGGGTCATGGTTCAAGACTTTCGCTTGACGCGCCCGAACGTGAGCGGCGACGCTAAGCGGGTGAGTGCGAAAGCGGCCGCGGTAGCGCCGGAAGGGTTCGCGGAGGGCATCCGGCAGTTCAATTCGTGGATGTTTTACGACTGCCACGAGACGCTCGAGGACATCTGGCGCGAGACAGGCGCAAAGGGCGACGATGCGACGCTGGCGAACTTCTACCAGGGGATCATCAAGGCGGCGGCCGGCTACCATCACCTGCTGCGCAACAACTACCGGGGCGCGGTAAACCTGCTGTCGGACACGTTCCGGCTGCTGGAGCCGTACCGGCCCGCGACCCTAGGCGTAAACGTGAACCGGCTGCTATCGGACGTCCGGGCGTCGCTGGAGCGGATCGGGGAGCTCGGGCCAGAGCGGCTGGCGGAATTCGAGCGCTCGCGGATACCTACGATTGCCCTCACCCCCGGCCCCTTTCCCGCGGCGGCTGGCGAGGGGAGTGCGGCTTCGGAGCGATGAGTCTTCTTTCGAGTGAGCATGTTCGGTCAAGCAGCGCTCTTTCGACAGACCTGAAAGTCTGTCCCTACGAGTGCGTATGAGCGACCCACAATCGTCGTTCGTCCATGCGAACGGGCTGCGGCTGCACTACCTGGCCTGGGGCGCGCCGGGCGCGCGGCCCGTTGTGCTGAACCACGCGACAGGGTTCCTCGCGTGGCTATGGGAGCCGGTGGCCAGGCCGCTGGTGGCGGCGGGCTATCGCGTGCTGGCGTACGACGCGCGCGGGCATGGGAATTCCGACAAGCCGGCGCCGACGGATGCGAATTACGACTGGCGCCGCTGCGTGGACGACCTGCGCGGCTTCCTCGACGTGCTGAATCTGAAGGGCGTGCCGTTTGTGGGGCACTCCTTTGGCGGCGCAACGGGGCTGTACCTGGCGGGGACGCGGCCGGAGTACTTGTCCCGGCTGGTGGCGATCGAGCCGATCGTGATGCCCGGCGGCTTCACTCCGGACGCGACGCGGCGGGACGAGATGGCGGCCGGCGCGCGGCGGCGGCGTCATGTGTTCGCGGGCGCGGACGAGATGATCGAGCAGTACCGCTCGAGGCCGACCTTCGCGAAGTGGACGGACGAGACGCTGCGGTTGTACGTCGAGCACGGGACGATCCGGCGCGAGGATGGATCGCTGGAGCTGAAGTGCTCGGGCGAGATCGAAGGCGCGATGTACGCCAACAGCGGGAGCCTGCCGGTGTGGGACGTCCTGCCACAGATCGAGGTGCCGGTGCTGGTGATGCGCGGCGAGACGACGGAGGGTTTGCTGTCGATGGTGGCGGAGGCCGTCGCGAACCGCGTGCCAGAGGGGACGCTGGAGACGATTTCGGACGCCGGCCACCTTGCGCCTATGGAGCGGCCGGAGGCGGTGGCCGCGGCGGTGCTGCGAGTACTGGATAGTAGTTAGTGACAGTGGACAGCACCCACGGCTGTCATTCTGAGCAGCAGCCACCCTTGCTCGCAGCGAAGCCTCTCGCGAGAGATGTGCAGACGCCGCTCCCTTGACCCCTGACTCTTGACCCTTGACCCTTAGCGTCGTGATTACCGTGCTGGCGGGCGGCGTTGGGGCCGCGCGCTTCCTGCAGGGGCTGCTGGCGGCGCACCGGCCCTCGGACGTGACGATCATCTCGAACGTCGGGGACGACGCGGAGTTCTTCGGGCTGCACGTGTCGCCGGACATCGATATCGTGCTCTATCACCTGGCCGGGCTGGCCGACGAAGAGCGCGGCTTCGGGCTGCTGGGCGATACCTTCAACGTGCTCGACCACATCGGGCAGTACGGGTACGACACCTGGTTCCGGCTGGGCGACCGCGACCTGGCGACTTGCATCACACGGACGCACTTGCTGCGCAAAGGCAAAACGCTGGCCGAGGCGACGGCGGAGATCGCGGCGGCGCTGCTGGTGCCGGCACGCATCACGCCGGTAACCAACGACCGCCTGCGCACGAAGATTCGCACCGACGACAGCGTGCTCGACTTCCAGGACTACTTCGTCAAACGTCGCACGGAGGGGCATGCCTGGGAGATCATCTGCGACGGTGCGGCCGAGGCGAGGCCTGCCCCCGGCGTGATCGAGGCGATCCGCGAGGCGTCGGCGGTGATCCTGACGCCGTCGAACCCGCTGGTCAGCATCGGGCCGCTGCTCTCGGTGCCTGGCGTGCGGGATGCGCTGCGGGAGACGCCGGCGAAGGTTGGGACGGTGAGCCCGATCATCGGCGGCCGGACGATCAAGGGCCCGGCTGACCGCATGCTGCGCGATGCGGGCCTTGAGGCAAGCGCTCTTAGCGTGGCGAAGCTGTACGCGGACTTCCTCGACG
Organism: Chloroflexota bacterium; assembly: GCA_036732045.1. GTDB lineage: Bacteria > Chloroflexota > Dehalococcoidia > SM23-28-2 > RBG-16-64-32 > DATKKM01. The sequence goes on along the minus strand of DAINDD010000012.1, from coordinate 37,231 downwards.
TGATGGTGATCGACAAGGCGGACGAGGCGCTCGCCCCGGAGATCGAGGCGCTTGGTTTGGAGGTTGTCGTCACGGACACGATAATGGCCTCCATGGAGAAGAAGGCAGCCCTCGCGCGGACGGTCCTGGGCGCGCTCGGCAAGTGATCGCGGCGCTCGTTCCGGCGAAGGCGCTGGACCAGGCGAAGGGCCGGCTAGCGGCGATCCTCGGTGAGGACCAGCGGCGTCAACTCGCGCTGGCGATGCTGGAGGACGTGGTGCGCGCGCTGCAGGCCGTCGCCGCGATCGACAGCGTCGCCGTGGTCAGCCCGGACGCCGACATCCTCGCGCTCGCCTCTGACCTCGGCGCAGCGACGATCGAAGAGCCGGCGAACGTGCGCGGGATCAACCAGGCGCTGACGCACGCACTCGGGGTCATGTCACCTCAGCCCGAAGCGCTTGTCGTTGTGCTGGCGGATGTCCCGGAGATCGAACCGGCGGACGTCGCGTCGGCTCTGGAGCAGTTGTCGGAGCGCGGACTGGTGATCTGCCCATCGCACGACAAGGGGACGGGGATGCTCGCGATGCGGCCGGCGGGCGTGATCCCCTTCCGCTTCGGGCCGCAATCCTTCTCGCTGCACAAACGCGAGGCGGCGGCGCAGGGGCTGCGAGCCGAGGTCGTGCGGGCGGAGTCGCTGGCGCGGGACATCGATTCGCCGGATGACCTGCGCGCGCTGCTTGGCCGGCCGGGCGACACGGCAACGCACCGGCTGCTGGCGCGCCTGGACATCGTCGTTCGACTGTCCGCTGCGGCGGACGCTCAGGATGAGCGGCCCGACCCCACCGGATGGCGGACTTGACGACTGACGAGTTTCCCGTCGCAGATGTAATCTCGGCGCGCCGGTCGATCAGGAAGTTCGACCCGGAGCCGGTGCATCCCGATGTCGTGCGAGATCTCGTGGCGCTGGCCTGCAAAGCGCCTGCGCCGCACCACTCGAAGCCGTGGCGGTTCGTCCACGTGGCCTCGACCGAGGCCCGCGACAGGCTGGCCGACGCGATGGGTGAGTCATGGCTGGCCGACCTGGCGGCGGAGGAGCGAGGGGTGCTGGAGGTGCAGAAGCTGCTGGCGCGGTCGCGGGAACAGGTGATCGATGCGCCGGCGCTGCTGGTGTCCTGCCTGGTGCTGGACGAGTCGAGGCGATGGCCGGACGAGCGCCGGAAGACGGCGGAGCGCGATATGTTCGTGCAGAGCCTGGGCGCGGCGCTGCAGAACCTGCTGCTGGCGGCGGTGGAGCGCGGGCTGGCCGGTTACCTGAAGGGCGCGCCGCTCTTCTGCGGCCCAGCGATCCGCGAGGCGCTGGAGCTGCCGCCGGACTGGCAGCCGGCGTTCCTGGTGCTGCTGGGCTACCCGGAGCCGGACTTTGAGCCGCCGCCGCGCGCGGAGCCGGACGTGGGGGAGTTCCTGGTGGAGCGATGATCGTCCCGCCCCGCCCCACCCCGGTTGACAAAGCTAACGCTCCCCTACAGCTCGGTGGCTACGGTTATGTCGTTACGATGTAGCCGTGTCAGTCGCGCGCAGGCTGACCTCCCCAGCTTCGAAAGTACGGTGGGAGCCATCAGGGAGCCGCAGGATCAAGTTGCCCGCGTCGTCGACGTCTTCGGCGTGACCAGGGAAGGACTCGCCGCGGAACGTCAGGGTGACGTCGCGGCCGAGCGTTTCCAGGCGCGACTTCCAGGCCTCGCGGACGGCGCGGGGGTCGGGCGCGGTGTAGAGCGCCTCGAGGTGGTTGAGCAACGCAGCGAGGACGGCTTCGCGGGTGACGTCGGCGCCGAGCTCTTGCTTGAGGCTGGTGGCGATGCCGGCGATCTCGGAGGCGGGGTCGATCTCAAAGTTGACGTTGACGCCGGGGCCGAGGAGGGCGTAGCGGGGCTCGGAGCCGGAGAAATCGGTCTCGATGAGGATGCCGGAGACTTTGCGGCCGGAGAGAAGGACGTCGTTGGGCCACTTGATCTGCGGCGTGAGGCCGGTGGTCTCCTCGATGGCGAGGGCGACGGCGAGGGGAGTGATGATGCTGAGACGGCGGAGCTGGTCGACGGTGGGGCGCAAGAGGAGCGTAAGGTAGATGTTTTTGCCGGCGGGCGAGAGCCACTGGCGGCCGAAGCGCCCGCGCCCGGCGGTCTGCTCTTCGGCGAGGACGACGGTGCCTTCTTCGGCGCCGGACTCGGCCTCCGCTCGGGCGACGTCCATCGTCGAAGATGTGCTCGTCAGGTAGATGAAGCGCCTGCCCGTGAAGGAAGTCTGGAGGGCGGCTTCGATGGCGGGCAGGTCGAGCCACATAGTGGGATCAGGATATGCGCCGGGCAAAGCGAAGGGCCAGCCCTTGCGGGGCTGGCCCTTCAAATAACGGCTCGTAGACCACGGGCCGTTTTAGCCTCGAAAGGCTACACCAGCACCTCGTAGAGGTGATGGTGTGAACGGACTACGGGCCTACGGCCACTATGTTGATCCATTCACATCACCTCCTTTCCTGCCACGCATGTTAACAGAAGGGGTTATGGCTTTTAAAGGGGGTGCGACGGCGTAGTTTGTTCAGAGCGACAGTGCGAGGTGAATGCCGCCTGTAGAGGCGAAGCGTCCACCGACAGCGATCAGAGCTGCCTGCGAAGTAAGCATGTTCGGCATCGCAACGCATTACTGAGCGCGGCGCCTCGCTCTTGCAACATTTTCGCCTACCACTGCCCGGTGCTAGGCCGTACGTCTCCAGCGTTCTACCCTGTGAGATATGCTGCTTCGAGAACTTGTAGCCTCAACACCCACTGGCCGTCTCATCGGTGACGGCGGCGCGCAGATCACTTCGATCGAGTACGATTCGCGCGACGCCCGGACGGGCTCGTTATTCGTCGCCGTGCCGGGGTTCAAAGTGGATGGCCACGCCTACCTCGGGCGGGCGATCGAGAACGGAGCACCCGCCGTCGCAGTGCAGGAGGACCACGAAGGCGTCTGGCGAGCGATCGCCGAGGGCGGCGGCGCGGATGTGCTCATCCTGCCTGACTCGAGACGCGGGCTAGCGCAGATTTCGGCGGCCTTCTACGGGCATCCAGGGCGCAAGCTCGGCGTCGTCGGGATCACCGGCACGGACGGCAAAACGAGCCTGGCCCACCTGGTGGCGCACGTTTTCAATCGCTCGGGTCAGAAAGCGGGGCTGATCAGCACGGCGGAGTGCCGCATCGGAGACGACCCGCTCCCGGACACCGGCCGCTTCACGACGCCCGAGGCGCCGCAAGTGCAGGGGATGCTGGCGCAGATGGTCGAGGCCGGCTGCGAGTGGGCGGTGATCGAAGCAACGTCGCACGGGCTGGCGTTGCACCGGGTAGACGAGTGTGAGTACGACATCGCGGCGTTCACGAACGTCGGCCGCGACCACCTGGATTTTCACGGCGGCCCGGACAAGTACATAGCAGCGAAGGCGCGGCTGTTCTCGATGCTGGACGAATCGGTGAACAAGGGGATCGCGAAGACGGCGGTGTTCAACGCGGACGACGCGGCGTCGCTTCTGTTCGGGCAGGTCACCAAGGCGCGGCGTCTTCGGTACGGGTTCGATCCTTTGTGGAACGTCTATGTCGAGAACTGCACGCCCGACGGTTTCGGGAGCAACATCCGCATCAACTTCATGTCGCTCAAGCTCGACCTGAAGGACGAGGACATCGATGAAGGCAGGCTGCGGCTTCGATTCCCGAAGCCCGGGCTCTTTAGCGCGTACAACGCTGCGGCTGCGGCGGGTATCGCTCTCGCGGCCGGCCTGAAGGTATACGAGATCGCGGGCGCGTTGGAGTCATGGCCGGGCGCGCCGGGGCGAATGGAGCGGATTGACGCCGGCCAGCCGTTCTCGGTCATCGTCGACTTTGCGCATTCGCCGGACTCGCTGCGCCGGGTGCTCGAGCTGCTGAGGGAAAGATCGCGAGGGCGGATCATCGCCGTCTTCGGGTGCATCGGGGAGCGGGACAAGGACCGGCGGACGGGGATGGCCCGCGCGGCGGCGGAGCTGGCGGACTTCACGTTCGTGACGGACGACAACCCATACAGCGAGGATCGCGACGCGATCCTGCAGGAAATCGCGGCGGGGCTGCGGCTACGGGGGAAGCGCGAGGGACACGACTTTTCGGTGGTGGCGGACCGCCGGGAGGCGATCGCGCAGGCGCTGACGATGGCCGTGTACGAGGACTCGGTGCTTCTCGCCGGCAAAGGCCACGAACGTGAGGTGCACCTTGGCGGCACGGAATACCCATGCAATGACCGCGAGGTGTCGCTCGCGGTGCTGCGGGAGATGGGGTACGTCGCGTGACGGTCGAGGCGTCAGCCCGACCGGCGAATGCGCTAACCACTAACCGCCAAAGCGCTTCAGCAGGCCTGTAGGCCGAGTTCTGTATCCGCCGGAGGCGGACGGTGACCATCAATCTTGGGCCCCGGTTGCCCGGGGTCTCGAGCGGCCAACCCGAGGGTTTGGGCCGGGCGCCCTTAGCACCCTCCTATTTGGCCTTGCTCCGCGCGGGGTTTGGCCGGCCTCCGGGTCGCCCCGAAGCCGGTGGGCTCTTACCCCACCATTTCACCCTTGCCCGCCCAAGCGGGCGGTATGTTTCTGTGCCACTTTCCGTCGGGTTGCCCCGCCTGGGAGTTGCCCAGCGCACTGCCCGTGTGGAGCTCGGACCTTCCTCTCGCCAGAGGCGAGCGGTCACCCGGCCTGCTGAAGCCTAACAATTGTAACATTCCCCGCGCGGTAGGCGCGAGGCGCGTGCAAACCCGTAACCTGCGGGCGGCGGCCGGTCCCAACATCGATATGGACAAACAGCCGGCGAAGGGTCGCTTCTGCCGCGCGATCAACGTCTGCGCCGAGTGCAAGGCATCGGAATCCTGCCTGCGTGTTCTGCGATGGGCTGGGCTGCCGGGAGTGCGAGACCTCCGGCACTGTCGTGGGCGTTTCCCGCGATGGCGGCCGGCGCTT